>CACWWM010000256.1 GCA_902764565.1 uncultured Eubacteriales bacterium | reverse complement strand
TGCAGCAGCGCTTCCAGTTCGCCGGGCAGCGGGGATTCCGCCGCTGTGCTTTCTCCCGTAAAGGGATTTGCGAAACATAGGCGGCAGGCGTGCAGGGCGAAACGCCCCGGCAGGCGGCTGTCGGCCTGGCCGTACACGTAGTCCCCGGCGACGGGACAGCCCAATGCCGCCATGTGCACCCGGATCTGGTGGGTGCGTCCCGTTTCCAGCCGCAGCCGCACAAGAGAATACGCTTCCGTTTCGTTTTCCACCCGGTAATGGGTCACGGCCCGCACGCCGTCCGCCCGCACTTCCCGGCGAACGCCCATGCCCTTGGCGATGGGCAGATCAACAGTTCCTTCCCCTTGAGGCAAACGTCCCCGGCAAACGGCCAGGTATTCCCGCACAAAAGCGTCGGTATGCAATTGCCGCTGCAAAAGCTGCTGGGCGTGGGCGTCCCGGGCTACGGCCAGCAGGCCGCTGGTGCCCTTATCCAGCCGATTCACAGGCCGGAACACGAAATGATCGGGGCAGCCCAGACGGGCGTACAGGGCGTTTTCCAGCGTAGGGCCCTCCTGCCGGGCGGAACAGAGGGTGGGCAATGGGGCGGGCTTGTCGATGATCCAATAATGCTCGTCTTCATAGGGGATTGAAAAAGGAAGCGCAAAAGGCGTAAGGGCCAGCGCCGATTCATCCGCCCACCGGGCGCACAGCACCTGGCCCTCCTCAAGCCGCGCGTCCGCCCGCACGGGATTTCCGTCCAGCGAAAGGCCCCCGGAAAACTTCAGGCTGCTGAACAGGCTCCGGGACATGCGCATTTCCCCTAAGGCGATGGATTTCACCGTCCGGCCCGCTTCCGCCCCGGAAACGGTATGCGTAAGTACCGGCAAGGACGTTTTCCTCCCTTTTCACAAAACAGCGCGGCAAGCGGCTGTCCGCCGCCTGCCGTGCCATTGGTTTCCTATCAAATTTGCTTAACGATCCATCATCGCCATCATCTGCTGGCGCAGCGCCTTGCGTTCCGACAGATTGGGCCAGAAGCGGGTCAGCTTATGGCTGTCGGTCACATAATCCCGGTAAGTCACCCGATTGCGGACGAACAGAAGCACGTTGGTATCACCGTTCAGATCCTCCGCGATGCTGATATTCTGCCCGAACCGGAAGCCCAGATCATCCATGGTTTCGGGTTCCACGTTGGTCACGCTGTCAATGTCCGGGAAAAAGGTAAAGTATTCGGTCAGGGTTTCCGTATTGCCGCCCTTATCATCATAGAAATTGTAATACGTCACCTGCACATTGTCCCCGTTTACGTCCACATAGACTTCGCCGATCAGGTACATGTTGCTGGCCACATATTCAAATGTTTGCCTGCCCTGCCGGGTCAGATCGATGGGCGTGAAAAGATACCACTGATCGGTCAGCCCGGGCACCACATCCCGGAAAGCGGGGCCGAAGCTGCACGCGGTATTCTCGTTATACCAGGCGGCTCTTTCCACGGTCACGGTGCTGTCTTTCTTGGAATAGGTGTAGAACAGGTCGTAGCTGTAAGTCTTGCCGTCCAGCTTGAAGGAGGCCCTGATTTTCTTCACGGGCTTTTTCTCGGTCATTTCCTTATCGTAGTACGGCACGGACCACTTGATTTCCTGGCCCTCCGTCACTCCGGTTTCGGTTTTTGAGTAAATGATGGTCTTTTTGACCGTATCGGTCAGGGTATAAACCACCGTGCCGTCCCCAGGCTTTTTGATCTTGGTGGTAAGCATTTGGGCGGTCTCCCCTTCGTGCAGCGTGGCGGGGCCGGTATACGAGATCGTCAGGCCTTTTTCCGCGGCCAGGGCCGAAGCGGAAAAAACAAGCATCAGCAGCAGCGCAGACGCGAAGACGCGAAGAATGTTTTTCATGATTGTTCATCTCCCTTTCTTTTTCAGGATCAAAAATATTGTACACTGATTAGACGATAAAAACAATCATTTTATTTCCTGTTTCCGAAAAAAATTCTTAACATTTACCTTTTTTGCGAAAAAAAGGCGGCACGGATGTTTTTCCGTGCCGCATGCCGACGCGATCTTTTACGCTTTATGGCAGGATGAAGCCATGGGGCAGCAGCCGCAGTTGCAGCCGCAGGAAGATTTGCCTTTCTTTTTATCCCTGAAAAGCTTTGCGATAATCCCGGTCACCGCGCCCAGCAGCAAAAGACTGAGCACGATCGTTCCCGCGTTTTCCCTGATCGCTTCAAACATAAGATCACACCTTTCTCGTCAGCTTGGTGGCCTCCTGATATTTTTTGAAGAACAGCATGTAAATCATCACGCACAGTACGGCAGCCGCCGCGATCAGGCCGATGATATTCACATTGCCGGTGAACAGCCCGCCGAACTGGTAGATCATCAGGCTTACGGCGTAGGCGAAGCCGCACTGCCAGGCGATAGCGAACCAGGTCCAGCCCGCGTTGTTCATTTCCCGCCTGATGGCGCCGATGGCCGCGAAGCAGGGGGCGCACAGCAGGTTAAACACCAGGAAGGCATAGGCGGCAATGCCGGTAAAGGACGCGGCCAAATTGGCGTAGGTTTTCGTGCCGCCGTACAGGATGCCCATGGTGCCCACGATGTTTTCCTTGGCGATGAGGCCCGTGATGGAAGCCACCGTGGCCTGCCAGGTGCCGAAGCCCAGGGGCGCGAAGATCCAGGCGATCCAGCCGCCCACCTTCGCCAGAATGGACAGCTCCAGTTCGTCCTCTTCCAGCATGCGGAACGCGCCGTCCGCCACGCCGAAGCGGGAGAGGAACCACACCAGAATGGTGGAAAGCAGGATGATGGTGCCAGCCTTCTTGATGAAGCTCCAGCCGCGTTCCCACATGGAGCGGAGCACGTTTCCCAGGGTGGGCCAATGGTAGGCGGGCAGCTCCATCACGAAGGGAGCGGGTTCGCCCGCGAAGCGCTTGGTCTTTTTCAGCATGATGCCGCTGACGATAATGGCCGCCATGCCGATAAAGTAGGCGCTGGTTGCCACCCATGCGGATTTTTGGAAGATGGCCCCGGCGATCATGGCGATGAAGGGCACCTTCGCGCTGCACGGGATAAAGGTGGTGGTCATGATGGTCATGCGCCGGTCGCGTTCGTTTTCAATGGTGCGGGAGGCCATGATGCCCGGCACGCCGCAGCCCACGCCGATGAGCATGGGGATGAAGGATTTGCCGGACAGGCCGAACTTGCGGAAAATGCGGTCCAGCACGAAGGCGATGCGGGCCATGTAGCCGCAGGCCTCCAGGAAGGCCAGCAGGAAGAACAGCACCAGCATCTGGGGCACGAAGCCCAGCACCGCGCCCACGCCCGCAATGATGCCGTCCAGAATCAGGCCCTTGAGCCAGTCCGCCGCGTTGATGGCGTCCAGCCCGCTTTCCACCAGGGCCGGGATGCCGGGCACCCAGGTGCCGTATGCGGCAGGGTCAGGCGCGCCCACGCCGGATTTGTAGCCGTCTTCGGTGCTCAGGTATTCCGCCGCGGCAGCCTGCAAATCCGCTTTGCCGGTGCCGGGGTGCTCTTCGGTTTCCAGGGTTTCTTCATCCTGGGTGATGTAAGTCACTTCGGCGTCCTCCGGCACGGCGGCCAGCAGGGCGTTCAGGGATGCTTCGGGATTTTCTTCGTCGATTTCGATTCCGTACTGTTCCGCGAAGGCCGAAAGGATTACGTCGGTGTCGCCGTAGCGCTCCGCCGCTTTCTCGTACTGCGCCGCGCCGTTGCCGAACAGGTGATACCCGTCGCCGAAAAGATTGTCGTTCACCCAATCCGTGGCGGGCGTGCCTACCGCCACCATGGCGATCCAGTACACCAGGAACATGACGGCGGCGAAGATGGGCAGGCCCAGGAACCGGTTGGTGACCACCTTGTCGATCTTGTCCGAAGCGCTACACGTAGCGCTCGTTGGTGATGATGCTTTCCGCGTCGTCGTCCAGCTCCTTTTCGGCGGCGGCGATGTCGGCTTCGATGTGCTTCATGGTATCCGGCGCGATGTTCAGCCGCTCCAGCACCTTGTCGTCCCGCTCGAACACCTTGATGGCGTACCAGCGCTGCTGTTCCTCGGGCAGGCCGTGCACGATGGCTTCCTCGATGTGGGCAAGGGCGTGCTCCACCGGGCCGGAGAAGGTGTGCTGGGGCACGGTCTTCGCGCCCCGTGCCGCCTGGATGGCCGCTTCCGCCGCTTCCATCACGCCGGTGCCTTTCAGGGCGGAGATTTCCACCACCTTGCAGCCCAGCTGCTTTGCTAAGTCGGCGGTGTTCAGCTTGTCGCCGTTCTTTTTTACCACGTCCATCATGTTGATGGCCACCACCACGGGAATGCCCAGCTCCACCAATTGGGTGGTCAGGTACAGGTTGCGTTCCAGGTTGGTGCCGTCGATGATGTTCAGAATCCCGTCGGGGCGCTCGCCGATCAGGTAATTCCGGGCCACCACTTCTTCCAGCGTATAGGGCGACAGGCTGTAAATGCCCGGCAGGTCGGTAATGGTGACGCCCTCGTGGCGTTTCAGCTTGCCCTCTTTTTTCTCTACCGTCACGCCGGGCCAGTTGCCCACAAACTGGTTGGAGCCGGTCAGGGCGTTGAACAGGGTGGTTTTCCCGCTGTTGGGGTTGCCCGCCAGGGCGATGCGAATATCCATCGTGATATTCCTCCCGTTAAGTAATGCTAATTAGTAATTTCTAACACATGGAGAAAAAAAGATTATTCCACTTCGATGTTTTCGGCGTCCGCCTTGCGCAGGGACAGCTCGTACCCCCGCACGGTGATCTCGATGGGATCGCCCAGGGGCGCCACCTTGCGCACGAAGATTTCCACACCCTTGGTAATGCCCATATCCATGATCCTGCGCTTCACTGCGCCCTCGCCGTGGATTCTGACCACCCTGGCCTTGCCGCCCACCGGGATTTCCTTCAGGTTGTTCATTTTCTTTCCCCCTGTCTGTTAAATCATAATTTTCCGGGCCATATCGTCGTTGATGGCCACCCGTGCTTCCTTCACCTTCACGATCACGCTGCCGTTCAGCGCCGTGATCACCTTCACGCTGCCGCCGACCACGAAGCCTAAATTCTCCAGGTGTTTTTTCACCTCCGGGCTTCCGCCAATTCTGCGGATGACAGATTCTTCGCCGGGAGCCGCATAGCTCAATGGCATCATCCTGTCCCCCTCTCCTTCCATGGATTACTCGCAGCTTTCATTTGAGATTAGTCATTTCTAATCTCGGGTGACATTATAGTTATTTATGGCTAACTTGTCAAGCCTTTTTTTGCCTTTTGGATTACTTTTCTTTTTTCCTTTTTTATGGTAAGATATTCACCGTGAAAGCGAGGGGACGAAATGATCGTTGTGGTTGCGGAAAAGCCCAGCGTGGGGCGCGATATCGCCCGGGTGCTGGGGTGCCGGGAAAAGGGCGAGGGATTCCTGAAGGGAGAAAATCACCTGGTCACCTGGGCCGTGGGGCACCTGGTTACCCTGTGCGAACCGGACGAAATCGACGAAAAATACAAAAAATGGCGCATGGCCGATCTGCCCATGCTGCCGGAGCATATCCCCACCAAGGTGATTTCCAAAACAAAGTCTCAATTCTCTATCGTAAAGAAAATCATCAACGATCCGGAAACGGAAAAACTGATCTGCGCCACCGACGCCGGACGGGAGGGCGAATTGATCTTCCGCCTCATTTATACCCAGGCCAAATGCAAAAAGC
>CACWWM010000255.1 GCA_902764565.1 uncultured Eubacteriales bacterium | reverse complement strand
GGTGTTTTTGCCCCGCAGAATCTTCTGGCTGATATCGCCCGTTTCCTGATGAAGGCCGAACAGCGCGTTCAGCAGCGTGGATTTCCCCACTCCGGACTGGCCGGAAAAGCAGCAGGTGTGTCCCTTCAAATGCTGGATCAAGTCTTCTGCCTGACCGTTTTGAGCGCTGACGCAGCAGATATTCATCTCCGCCCCAGCGTACATGCGCTTTGCCAGCGCCGCCGTTTCGCCCGCTTGCGGCAAATCGGCTTTATTCAGAATCAGCAAGGTTTGCAGGTTCTGTTTCCGCGCGAAAATCAGCAGCTTGTCCACCAGCAGCCAGTCCGGCGCGGGTTCAGGCGCGGCCACGATGCAAAGCAGCGAAATATTGGCCACCGGGGGGCGCAGACATTGGCTCACCCGGGGCAGAATTTCTTCCACCCAGCCGTCCTCTTCCTTGCCTTCTTCCCGCCCTTCGCCGGGGGTAAAATACACGCGGTCGCCCACCAGGGGGGAAATCTTCTGCCGCCTGAATTTCTTCTTGGCCCGCAGCACATATTCCTGGCCCTGATCGTCCCTGACCGTATAAAACCCGCCGCGTCCCCGCACGATCACGCCTTCCATCATTGGTTGAGTTCCTCCTCCGATGCGGCGGTGTCCGGAACGGTTTCTGTCAGAACGGCGGCCTCGGGTTCGTTGGAAACATACACGGCCAGCGTTACCATGGTATGCTGAATCACCTGATCGCCCGCGGCATAAGAAACGGTGCCGTCATCGTTGGTAAAAAGCTGGGCGGCAACGCGCTCATACTGGGAGCTGTCGTCCACCGGAATTTCGCGGATTTCCAGGATATTCAGTTGCAGCTGCTGGATCAGGAAAAGGGCTTCCTGCCGCGTCATGCCGATAAAATCAGGCAAGGTGACGCTGCCGCCGCTGAGCTTAACCTGCACCACGCTTCCGTCTGGCTTCATTTCCCCCGCTTCCGGGTCTTGTTTCATCACCGTGTCCCAGGCGCTGGAGGAAAGCACGCGCTCCGGCAGCGCCAGCAGCGTAAAGCCCAGGCGTTCCAATTCATTCCGCGCTTCCTCCACCGAGTAGCCGATGATAGAGGGGATTTCCTGCTCCTCCGGGCCGGTGGAAATGGTCAGGAACACGGTTTCGTTTTTCCGCATGGCCGTGCCGTATTCCGGCGACTGCATGATCACATACCCTGTGGGTACTTTGGCGTCGCTGATGCGGGTAATTTCGCAAAGAAGGCCGGCGCGCGCGATCAGGCGCAGCGCTTCAGTTTCCGTTTCGTCCTGACAGTAGGGAGCCGAAGTCACGTTAACCACCTGATCGTAAATCTGGATGCCGCCCAGCACCAGCCCGGCCAGCACCGCGGCCATCATGGCAATGACGCCGAACCGCGCCCAAAGCCACGATTTGGTATGCCCGGTCTTTCCCCACTCCGTATTTCCGGCAGGCTGTTCCCCAGGGGCAGGTGCGGCTTGAGAGGACGGGCCCATCCACACGCCGTCCGGTTCCTGGATGGCGCGCAGAATATCCTGGGCCATTTCCAGGGCGCTTTGATAACGCCTTTCGGGCCGCTTTTCCATGGCTTTATCCACCACCCGCTCCAGGGCGGGCGGAATGGTGGGATCGATTTCCCGAATGGGCTGCGCCTTGCCGCCGATATGCTGCATGGCGATAGCGACGGGCGTTTCTCCGTCAAAGGGCGGCTTACCCGTGAGCATTTCATACAGCACCACGCCCACGCTGTACAGATCGCTGGCAGCGGTGACCGGTTCGCCCTTGGCCTGCTCCGGAGAAAAATAGTGCACCGAGCCCATTACGATATCATCCGTGCTGATGGTGTTGCTGCCTGCCACACGGGCAATGCCGAAATCGCCCACTTTAATCAGCCCGTCGGAATGCACCAGAATATTCTGGGGCTTGATGTCCCGATGGATGATACCGTTTTTATGGGCGTGCTGCAAAGCGGACAGGATGCGGATCGCCACCTGGGCCGCTACATTAGGATTCAGCGGGCCGTTTTGCTTGATGACCTCTTTCAGCGTGCGTCCGCGCACGTATTCCATCACCAGGTAGCGCATGTTGTCATCCTGGCCAACGTCCAGGAGATTTACGATATTATGGTGGCTCATTTTGCTGGCGGCCACGGCTTCCCGCTCGAACCGGGTGCAGAATTCGGCGTCCTGGTTGTATTCGGGGCGCAGGATCTTTACAGCCACGTTATGGCCCGTGCGCTTGTCGATGGCCCGGTAAACCAGGGCCATGCCGCCCTTGCCGATGAATTCCACCAGCTCGTAGCGGTTGTCCAGCACTTTTCCGATCATGCTGTCACCTCCGCGATCACCAGGGAAATATTATCCCTGCCGCCGCCCTTGAGGGCAAGGTTCAGCAAAAGATCGGCCGCTTCTTCCAAATCGTGCTCCGAAAGCAGCTCCTGCATTTTATCTTCCTGCACATATTCAGAAAGACCGTCGGAACAGATCAGATATATATCGCCTGCGCATTTTTCAATTTCAGTAACATCCACATCCACCCATTCGTCGGTACCCAGGGCGCGGGTAATGATATTGCGGTAGGGATGCCGCCGGGCTTCCTCCTGCGTAATCAGCCCGTCCCGCACCATTTCCGCCACCATGGAATGATCCTGGCTGACCTGGCGCAGCGTTTTTTCCCGCAGGAGATAGGCGCGGCTGTCCCCCACGTGGCCCAAGAGGATGCGGTCTTTGTCCTCCCAGATCATGGTGAGGGTGGTGCCCATACCGCTCAGTTCGGATCGATAAAGCTGTTCCTCGTAGATCATTTGGTTCACTTCTTCGATGCCCTTCCTGAGCTGCTCCTTGGTCGGCTTCACGTCGATGAAAAACCGCTTTACCAGCGCAACCGCCATCATGCTGGCAATATCGCCCGCCTTATGGCCGCCCATGCCGTCCGCCACGCCGTACAAGCCGTATTTCCCCGGCAGCAAAAGCAGCGCATCCTGATTGGACGCGCGGACGAGCCCGATATGGGTTCTGGATGCTGCATTCATGGCTGCGAATCCTCCATGATCTTTTTTCTCAGTTGGCCGCAGGCGCCCTCGATATCGTCGCCCATTTCCCGGCGGCGGGTGGCGGATATGTGCCGCTTTTCCAGCACGGCCAGGAATGCGCGTACCTGCTGCTCGGTCACGCCGTACAGGTTCCTTTCCTTTACCGTGTTCAGGGGGATCAGGTTCACATGGCACTGCATGCCCCGCAGCCGATCCGCCAGTTCCTCGGCGCACGCTTCGCTTGCGTTCACCCGGTCGATGAGCGCGTATTCAAACACTACCCGGCGTCCGGTCTTTTCCAGGTAATACCGGCAGGCGTTCAGCGTTTCTTCCATGGTGTAGCGCTGAGCGATGGGCATGATCTGCCGACGGATTTCGTCGTTCGGCGCGTGAAGCGAAAGGGACAGGGTGACAGGAAGGCCCTCTTCGGCGAAGCGGCGCATCTGCGGCACCAGCCCGCAGGTGCTGACCGAGATATGGCGCAGGCCGATATTCAGCCCTTCCGGATGGGACACCAGTCTCAGGAAGCGCACCACCTGATCGTAATTGTCAAAAGGTTCGCCGCTGCCCATGAGGACGATATTGTGTACCCGTTCGCCGCCCAATTCCCGGTTGGCGCACTGCACCTGACCTAAGATCTCGGCGGCGGTCAGGTTCCGCACGCAGCCATCCAGGGTGCTGGCGCAGAATTTGCAGCCCATTTTGCAGCCCACCTGAGTGGATACGCACAGAGTGGCCCCGTAATGGTAGCGCATGAGCACGCCTTCCACACAGTTGCCGTCGGTGAGCGCGTACAGAAATTTCTTTGTGCCGTCTAGTTGGGACACACGGGTTTCCTGTACGGTCACAGGCTGATCCACGCCGTTTGCAGCCAGCTTATCCCGGAGCGCCAAAGAAAGATTGGACATTTCGGAAAAGCGCGCGCCCTTGTGCAGCCAGGAAAACACCTGCTGCGCACGGAAGGGCTTTTCGCCCAGC
>CACWWM010000254.1 GCA_902764565.1 uncultured Eubacteriales bacterium | reverse complement strand
CACAGCCACGCGGGTTTAGCCGCGTGGCGCGCCGCAAGTCAAGTGACATAGAACGGAAGCACGGGCAAGCGAAGCGCAGGCCGTGCGATGCAATTCCAAAGAATGGTTTCCCCCAGAAAATTTTATTTCCCCCGCATCTCCCTTGCCAGTTCTTCCCGGATGTGCTGGGCCAGCATGGACAAAAATTCCGCGTTGGTGGGCTTGCCCTTATCCGCGTCCACGGTCAGGCCGAACAGGGCCTGAATGCCCTCCAAGCTGCCTTGCAGCCAGGCGCTTTCCACGGCGGTGCGGATGGCCCGTTCCACGGCCTGGGGCGTGGTTGCGCATTGCCCGGCCACATAGGGATACAGCCTTTCCCGGTAGGATGCGCCCAGGGCGGGGGAGCAGGCCAGGGCGGCGGCGGCGACGCCCATATAGCGCCGTCCTTTCAGGCGCGGGGGCACGGCCAGCCGGCGCAGCAGGCTTTCGGCAAGGGCAAGCCGCTGTTCTTCCCAGGGCCGGGCCAGGGCGGGCAGGGGGCGTTCCGCCGCTTTCAATACCGTTTCCAGCAAAATTTTGTCTTCGCATGGATAGGGGCAGGTTTCGTCCGGCGTATGCTCCGGCGGGGAAAAGGCGGTGCGGGCCAGCCAGAGCACCCGGGGCGGGGCGGGCGTGGCCGAAAGCGCGGAAAGGACCTCCCTGCCGTCCATGCCGGAAAGCACGGAATCCAGGATCAGCAAATCGGGGCACAGGCGCAGCGCTTCCAGCACGGCCTGCCTGTCCCCCCCGCCGCCAACGACCAAAAACCGGCTGTCGAAGGAAAACATCCTTTCCAGCCGGGCGGCGTCGGGGGAAGCGATATACAGGCGCGCGGGGGTCAGCACGGTTTTCCCTTCTTTCGGGGATGGAACGCGCCCACCAGCACCGAGGACATGGTGATGGCTAAGGCGATGCCGCAGAGGGCCAGCACCGTGGCCGCGCCGGTTTGCACGGCCATGCCGTAATTGCCCTCCACCATGTACAGCATGGTGTTGTACAGCCCGATACCGGGCACCAGGGGGATGATGGCGGCGGTGACGAACAGGGTGGCGGTGCGTTTCATGACGCGGGCGCAGATTTCGCAGCAAATGCCGATCACCAGGGTAGCCCCGAAATAGGCTAAGGTGGTTTTGCCCAGCAGCAGGAAAACCGCGTATCCCGCCGTAGCGATCAGGGAACTGACCGGAATGGTGCGCGGGGGCTGGTGCAGCAGCACGGAAAAGCTGGCCGCGGCCACGGCGCAGGCAAGCAATTGCAAAGGCCAGCTCATGCCCGAATCCCTCCCCACATGCTCAGCATCAGGCCGATGCCCGCCGCCAGCATCATTACCGATAACAGGGCTTCCACCACCCGCGCCCCGCCGGAAACCAAATCGCCCCGGATGGTATCGCGCATGGCGTTGGTCACGGCCAGGCCGGGCAGCAGGGGCATGATGGCCCCGCTGATCACCGGCTCGATGACCACGCCGGGGAAAAGCAGGGTGCTCACCAGGGCCAGCAGGGTGGTCAGGGCCCCGGCGATCATGCTGGAAATCAGCACGGGCACCCGCATCTTTGCCAGCGGGGGAAGCACCAGCTGCACCAGCCCCCCGCAGAAAAAGGACACGGCGAAATCCAGCCAGCTTCCGCCCAGCATCACCGTGAAGCTGGCGGCGGACAGGGCGCTGGCCCCCACCAGCAGCCACCGGCGCTGGGGCGAAAGGAGCTTGAGGGCCCGCAGGGCGCGCAGGGCTTCCTCCGCGCTCATGCGGCCGGAAGCCACCTTGCGGGAAATATCGTTGCATTGATCCATGCGTCCCAGATCGGTGCTGCGGTTGCGCACCCGCACGATGCGGCTGAAGGTGCTGTCGTCCTCCAGGGTCACGGTGAGCATCAGGCCCGTGGGCAGGGCCAGCACGTCCACCTTGGGGATGCCAAGGCCCTGGCACATGCGTTCCACCGTTTCTTCCGCGCGGTAGGTTTCCCCGCCGCTTTCCAGTATCATCTGGGACGCCAGGCAAACGGCGTCCAGGGTCGTGGATAAAGTGTCCATCCACAAAGCCTCCGTTGCTCTTCTGAATTGGGTTTGGGTCTGCTCTGATTAAAGCGCCGACGCGGCAATCAGGAACTGGGCAAGAAAATAGATGCCCAGGCAGAGGTAGTTGTACTTTTTGGAGGTGATTTTGCGCACGATGCGGGCGAGCAGCATGGAATCCGACAGGACGAACAGCAGCGCTCCGGCCAGCACCAGGGGCCGCTGGGGCAGGGCCAGGGCCAGCATGGCGCTGATCAGCACGGCGTAGCCCAAATAGGGCAGGGCGCTTTTGGGGGCGGCGTGCCGTTTGAGGCGGGGATACAGGAAGCTGATCGCCAGGCACAGGAGAAGAAACACGGCGAAGCTGCCCCATCCCGGCGTTTTTGCCAGCAAATAGGCCGCGCAGTAGCAAAAGTGCCCCAGCCCGAAGGCCGCCGTGCCCGCCAGGAAGTGCAGGTCCAGCACAATATCCGCCGCCGCGCACACGCACAGGCCCGCCAGCAGCAGCCCGCGGCTGGCCGTGGGGTTCACGGCGAAGCCGTAAGCCGCCAGCGCCGCCGCCGTCAGGGTGGTGCCGCCCTTCAAGGCCAGCTCCCGCTTTTTGTTCCGGTCTTTTCGGTACTTTTCCGCCATATAAAGCAAATACAGGCCCGCCATCACCACAAAGCACAGGGCGGCGACCGCGTAATTGGGCACAGGGCGTCCTCTCCTTTCCGAGGGCTGTGAAAAAAGTTTCTCTTCCTGAAAAGATTCGGAGCAAAGGCCCGCTTTTCCTGCCAAAAGTTGTTCTTTTTCTTTTGATTTTCATCGGTCTTGATTCTTGCCGCGCTTTCTGATATAATATGCGCAGAAAAACCTTTCCATGAAAGGAAAAACCGTTTGATAATTGAAAAAAACGACACTTTCATGGAAAATGTCAGGAAATCAGGCCGCGTACAGGAAAATGGCCCGATACAATCGTCCCCACCGGAAAAAAGATTGACGCTACGCCATAAGGTGGAAGGAATCATGGAGAAGTATCAGTTTACAGCAGAACAGCTCGCGCTGATGGAAAGCATGCGCATCCCCTTTGCCGTATATCAGATGATCGACGGCAAAGTGGCTGCCCTTGCGCTTTCCGACGGTTTTTGCGAGCTGTTTGGGTATGACTGCCGCCCCCTGGCCTACCACGATATGGATTTCGACATGTACCGGGAGGTGCATCCGGACGACGCCGCGCGGGTGGCCGACACCGCCGCCCGCTTTGTCCGGGAGGACGAAAAGCTGGACGTGATTTACCGCGGCAGGCCCAAGGGCAGCGCGGAATACCATATCATTCACGCCTATGGCCGCCATGTGACCACAGAAACGGGCATCCGCCTGGGCTATCTTTGGTACGACGCCCTGACCGGCCTGCCCCGCATGAACTGGTTCTTTGAACTGGCCGAAGCAGGGAGAGCGCGCATCCGGCTGGAGGGCGGCCATGCCGTGCTGCTGTATATGAACCTGGACGGCATGAAATTTTTCAACCACGCCCACGGCTTTTCCGAGGGCGACGAGCTGCTCAAGGCCTTCGCCGCCCTGCTGACCCGCACCTTCGGCGCAGAGGGCTGCTGCCATATCGGGGCCGACCATTTTGCGGCCTACGCCAGGGACGAGGGGCTGGAGGACGTGCTGCGCCGGTTTTTCCGGGAGTGCCAGGAAATCAACGGCGGCAAATCCCTGCCGGTGAAGGTGGGCGTTTATACCACCGCGCTGGAGGATGCGCCTGTCAGCGCGGCCTGCGACCGGGCGAAGCTGGCCTGCGACACGCTGAAAACCGCCCATGAATCCGAGTTCGCCTATTACAGCGCCGATCTGAAAACGGCGGCGGTGAACAAGCGATATATCATTGATCATATTGACCGGGCCGTTCGGGAGGGCTGGATTCAGGTTTACTATCAGCCCATCGTGCGGGCGGTGAACGGCAGGGTGTGCGATGAAGAAGCCCTGGCCCGGTGGATCGATCCGGTGAAGGGCTTGTTATCCCCCGCCGAGTTCATTCCTTATCTGGAGGAAGCGGGGCTGATTTATAAGCTGGATCTGTGCGTGCTGGATCAGGTGCTGGAAAAGCTCAGGCGGCAGGAGGAAGCCGGGCTGCAATTGGTATCCCAGTCCATCAACCTGTCCCGTTCCGATTTCGACGTGTGCGACATCGCGGAGGAAATCAGGCGCCGGGTGGACGCGGCGGGAGTGAGCCGGGATAAAATCACCATCGAGATCACCGAAAGCGTGATCGGCAGCAATTTCGAGTTTATGAAAACCCAGGTGGAACGCTTCCAGGAGCTGGGCTTCCCCGTGTGGATGGACGATTTCGGCAGCGGGTATTCTTCCCTGGACGTGCTGCAGAGCATCCGGTTCAACCTGATCAAATTCGATATGAGCTTCATGCAGAAGCTGGACGAGGGCGACAGCGGAAAAATCATCCTGACCGAGCTGATGAAGATGGCCAGCGCCCTGGGCGTGGATACGATCTGCGAGGGCGTGGAAAGGGAAGCGCAGGTGCGCTTCCTGCGGGAAATCGGCTGCTCCAAGCTGCAGGGCTATTACTTCTGCCGCCCCATTCCCTATGAAAAGATCCTGGAAAGGTACCGGAACGGCACGGCCATCGGCTTTGAAAACGAAGCCGAAGCCGATTACTACGAGGCCATCGGCCGCGTGAACCTGTACGACCTGGCGGTGATCGCCAGCGAAGAAGAAAACGCGTTCCAGAATTTCTTCAACACCCTGCCCATGGGCATTGTGGAAATCAAGGAGGGGAAAGCGCGTTTTGCGCGCACCAATCAATCCTACCGGGATTTCATCAAGCGTTTCTTTGGTATGAAGCTTGTGGATCAGACGGCGGAATATGCCGAAACGCTCTCCGGCCCGGGGTCTTCCTTTATGAATCTGGTGCGGCAATGCTGCGCCCGGGGCGGCCGCGCGTTCTTTGACGAGCAGATGCCGGATGGCTCCGTGGTGCATTGCTTCGTGCGGCGGATCGCCCAGAACCCGGTCACCGGTTCCGCTGCCGCCGCGATCGCCGTGCTGTCCATCACCCGCCCGGACGAGGGCGCTACCTACGCCAGCATCGCCCGCGCCCTGGCGGCGGACTACTACAATATTTACTATGTAGACCTGGAAACGGATAAGTTTATCGAATATTCCTCCCCGGTGGGCGGGGAAGAGCTGGCCATGGAACGGCACGGGGAGCATTTCTTCGAGTCCAGCGTCCGGGAATCCTACAGCCGCATTTATGAGGAGGACCGGCCCGCGTTCATGGCGGCTTTCAATAAGGAGAATATCATCCGGGAACTGGATCGGCAGGGCGTGTTCACCGTCACCTACCGCCTGATGGATACTGGTAGGCCCATGTACGTGAACATGAAAATCACGCGCATGCAGCCCGGCGGAAAACGCATCATCATCGGTATCAGCATCGTCGATTCCCAGATGAAGCAAAAGGAAGAGATGGAGCGTATCAAGATGGAGCGGGACACCCTGGCCCGGGTGATGGCCCTTTCGGAGGATTATCTGACCCTGTACATGGTGAACCCGGAAACGGACCGCTATGTGGAATACAACGCCACCGACGAATACAAGAGCCTGGGCCTGGCCGTAGAGGGCGAGGATTTCTTCCGCCAATGCCTGATCAACGCGGAAAAGGTCATCTGTGCCGACGACCGGGAGATGTTCAGGCAGAAATTCACAAAAGAGAACATTATGAAGGGCATTGAGGAAGCGGGCTTGTTCAAGGTGAATTATAAGCTCATGATCCAGGGCGAGGAACGGCCCGTCACCCTGAAAATCTCCCCCGTCAAGGAAGGCGCGGAAAGAAGGCTGGTCATGGGCGTGCGCGCATGGAAGATCAGGAAATAAAAAAGGAAACGCGAATGAAGCAATATGATTATCTGATCGTCGGCGCGGGCCTGTACGGGGCGGCGTTCGCCCGGCAGGCGGCAGACCGGGGCAAGCGGGTGCTGGTGATCGAAAAACGGCCCCACATCGCCGGAAATATTTACACCGAAACCGTGGAAGGCATCCATGTGCATACCTACGGCGCGCACATTTTCCACACCAACGACCGCCGGGCCTGGGACTGGGCGAACCGCTTCGCCGCCTTCAACCGCTACACCAATTCTCCGGTGGCCAATTATCATGGCGAGCTGTACAGCCTGCCCTTCAACATGTACACCTTCAATCAAATGTGGGGCGTGGTCACCCCGGCGGAGGCCGCCGCCAAAATCGAAAAGCAGCGGCGGGAAGCGGGCGTCACGGAGCCGAAAAACCTGGAGGAACAGGCCGTCAGCCTGGTGGGGCGGGACATCTTTGAAAAGCTGGTGAAGGGCTACACGGAAAAGCAGTGGGGCCGCGACTGCCGGGACTTACCCGCTTTCATCATCCGCCGCCTGCCCGTGCGCTTCACCTTTGACAACAATTATTTCAACGCGCTCTGGCAGGGCATTCCCGTGGGCGGCTACACCGCCATGGTGAGCCGCATGCTGGAAGGAATCGAAGTGCGGCTGAATCAGGATTATTTGAAAAACCGGGCGGACTGGAATGCCCTGGCGGACAAGGTGGTCTTCACCGGCCCCATCGACGCGTATTTCGATTTCAGGCTGGGCGCGCTGCAATACCGTTCCATCCGCTTTGAAACGGAAACGCTGGACATGCCCAATTACCAGGGCAACGCCGTGGTCAATTATACCGACCGGGAAACGCCCTATACCCGCGTGATCGAGCACAAGTGGTTCCAGTTCGGCAAGGACGACGGCGGCAGCGACCTGCCCAAAACCATCATCAGCCGGGAATATTCCAGCGAATGGCACCCCGGCAGCGAACCCTATTACCCTGTGAACGATGAAAAAAACGCCGCCCTCCACGCGGCATACAAGGCATTGGCCGAACAGGAAACCGGTGTCATCTTCGGCGGCCGTTTGGGCGAATACAAGTATTACGACATGGATCAGGTCATCGCCGCCGCCCTGGACAGGGCGGAACAGGAACTGAACGAATGACGGGGTTTTCCGGGGGCTTCTTCAGCCCCGGGCCCCCCGAATCAAAGGACTTCGTCCTCTGGACACCAATAGATGGATTTGCGCTGTGGAATAAAACAACCAACTTCTGCCTGTTATGCGAGGGTGCGAAAGTTTGATAGCTTCCGGCCCATAGAAAGCCAAGAAAACCCCAGGGGAAAGCTTGCTTTCCCCTGGGGTTATTCTTCGGCTTTCCCCGGATGCTTTGCATCCGGGTTGGCCGCTTTCAGCGGCCGGGCCAGAAGCATAACAGCAGCAGGCTGAATCGTTCCTTCCAAGCAGCAGCGGGAAGCTGTTTGGTTATCGTGCCAAGCTTATTCCGCAGGAGAGGGTGCAGGGGATCATCCCCTGCCGTGGGGT
>CACWWM010000253.1 GCA_902764565.1 uncultured Eubacteriales bacterium | reverse complement strand
CGTCTGGGTGTGGATCAAACCGGCGGATTACTGGCCGGTGAAATTCCGCATGCTGGACAGCGGCAAGCGCGCCCTGGACAAAGCGGGCATTTCCATCCCTTATCCGCAAATGGACGTGCATATGAAATAATACGAAATATTTCCAAAGGGAAGGCCAAACAGATCGAATGGAACGGAGGGGCTTTGTATGAAAAAACCGCTGTGTCTCCTGACGGTTCTTGCTCTGCTGTGCTTTATGACGACAGGATGGGCGGAAAACGAATCCCCGGAAAGCATCCTTTCCTCCATGACCCTGCGGGAAAAAGCGGCGCAGATGATGCTGCCCGCTTTCCGCACCTGGAAAGAGGGGGACGCTGGCGCGGTCAAAGTGACGGAACTGAACGAAGAAATCCGGGCCATGCTCGCGAAGGAACACTTCGGCGGCGTGCTGCTGTTCGGTGAAAACTTCGCTGACGCGGAACAGACGCTGCGCCTGATCGCGGACATGCAGGAAGCCAACCGGGCGGGTGGCGGTGTGCCCATGCTGATCGCCGTAGACGAGGAGGGCGGCAGCGTGGCCCGGCTGAGCTACGGTACCATCGGCGTCAGCAATATGGCGCTGAGCGCCACGGGCGATCCACTATACGCCTGGCTCATGGCGGGCATCCATGGGAAAGAAATCAGGCTGCTGGGGATCAACGTAAACTTCGCCCCCGTCATGGACGTGAACAGCAACGCGGCCAACCCGGTCATCGGCATCCGCTCCTTCTCCGATGACGCGCAGACCGTGGCGGAATACGGGAAAGCCTTTATCCAGGGCCTGCACGACGTGGGGGTCATGGCCACCATGAAGCATTTCCCCGGCCACGGCAACACGGATACGGACAGCCACACCGGTTTTCCGGTGATCGAAAGCACCTATGAGGAATTGCTGTCCAACGAGCTGATCCCCTTCAAAGCCGGGATCGACGCCGGGGCTGATCTGGTGATGACGGCGCACATCCAGTTCCCGCAGATCGAAAAGGAAACCTACACCTCCACTTCCACGGGGGAACAGGTGTATCTGCCTGCCACCATGAGCCGCACGATCCTGACGGATATCCTGCGGGGCGATTTGGGCTTTGAGGGCGTGATCGTTTCCGACGCTCTGGAAATGGCCGCTGTCGCCAACAATTTCACCGGTTCGGATATGCTTCGGCTGGCCATCAACGCCGGGGTGGATCTGCTGATCCTGCCCAGCGTGTATGATACCGATTCGTTCCATCAAATTGAAGTCATGCTGGATACGGCGGTCAGGCTGGTGGAAAGCGGGGAGATCGACGAAAGCCGGATCAATGAATCCGTTCTGCGTATCCTGACGCTGAAACAGAAATACGGCTTGCTGGAGCAAAAGGATTTCAGCGTCACCGAAGAAAAAATTGCCGCCGCCAAAGACGGCATTGGCTCCCAGGCGTACAGGGACGCGGAATGGATCATCGCCAAAAAAGCGCTGACCCTGGTCAAGAACGAAAACGGCGCGTTCCCCCTGAACCTGAAAGCGGGCGAAAAGGCGCTGATCCTGTTCGCCGATTCCTGCGCCAGCCGCGCGGGCACGGGCGATCTGGCTGTAAAGCTGTTGAAAGAAAAGCAGGCCCTGCCGGAAGGCGCGGAAATCACCGTGATGAAGAACACGGCGGACAACGAGGACGCGTGCATCGAAGCCGCCAAAGAAGCGGATCACGTGATCCTGGTACACCGGGTGTACGCCATCGCCTGCCTGAATCCCGCCACGGGCGACGGCTTTTCCTCCGGCACCTTTGACAAAATCATTCAGGCTGTCCACGATATGGGGAAAACGGTGATCGTGGTCAGTTGCCAGCTGCCCTATGATGCCGCCCGTTTCCCGGAAGCGGACGCCATCCTGCTTACCTATTGGGGCAGCGCCATGCGGGAGCTGCCCAAAGAAGGCAGCTTCTGGTCGCCCAACCTGCCTGTCGGCCTGCTTTCCTGCTTCGGCCTGTACAGCGCGGAAGGAAAGCTCCCGGTCAACATCCCGGCGCTGAACGATCAATATCAGCCCACAAATACGATCCTGTTTTCAAGCGTGCAGTAACCGACGGATTTTTCCAAGAAAGCCATAAGGGAAACGCCCTAAATCCAGCTTGCATAAAAAGCCCCATTCAAGAACCAGGAGGGAATCGCCATGAAACGCACGGGGACCAAAGCAATCAGTTTGTTCCTGAGCCTTGCATTGCTTTGCGGATGCTTCTGTCAGGCTGCGGCGGAAGCATTACCGGAAAAGCCTGCTCCAATCTCCGGCGCGGCGGCCATCCCCGCGTATCAATGGCAGAAGAAAGCCGCGTTTCCCGATTGGAAGGGATACACCGACGATACCCTGGCCATGAACAGCATGCTCAGCTTTCAGTGCTGGCACGGCCAGGGTGCCCTCTGGCTTTCGGTTTCCGAAGCAGTTGAAAGCTTTGTGCTGTACGTCAACGGCTGCCGTTTTGACACCTCCACAGTGGTTGCCGGCGCATGGTTCGTTGATCTTTCCGATGTGGCGGTGGACGGCGTGAACACGCTGCAAATCTCCAATATCCTGCCGCTGGGGCTCAAGGAGGCCGTAACGGTTTATATCCCCTATCCCGAAGTGCGGGAGGGAGAAAACAGTCTGCAGGGCATCCATCCGGCAACCCTTGAACTGATTTCGGACATGATCGAATCAGACGTGGCCTGCGGCTTCCCCGCCGCCCAGCTGGCCATCGTGAAAAACGGCGTGCTGGTTTATGAAAACGCCTGGGGCGCGGTCAACAGCTACGAGCCGGACGGCACGCCGAAAAAAGACGGTGCGCCCGTCACGGCGGACACGCTGTTTGACCTCGCCAGCGTCACGAAAATGTTTTCCGTCAATTACGCGGTGCAGAAGCTGGTGACGGATAAACTGCTGGATATCGACGCGCCCATCGTACAAATCCTGGGGGAAGCGTTCGCGGAAGATACCCTGGATTTCGCTTACAGCGAAGTGAAAAACGCGCCGGGCATCGAAACGCAGAAAGCATGGAAGCGGAGCCTGACGGTGAAGGATTTCCTGCGCCATCAGGCGGGTTTCCCGGCGGGGCCCCACTACTACAACCCGGATTACGACATGGCCCGGCAGTGCATCGGAACACCCGGTTCCAACCTCTGCTACGCGGTGACCCGGGAAGATACGCTTCAAGCCATTTTCAAAACGCCCCTGCTCTATGAGCCGGGGACGAAAACGGTCTATTCCGACGTGGATTATATGCTGCTGACCTTCGTGGTGGAAAAGATCACCGGGAAGCGGCTGGATACCTACATGCGGGAAACCTTTTTTGAGCCCATGGGCCTTGAGCGCATCACGTTCCTGCCCCTGGAAAACGGCTTCACCGCAAACGACTGCGCCGCCACAGAATTGAACGGCAACACCCGGGACAATCACGTTTTCTTCCCCGGCGTCCGCACGGAAACCCTGCAGGGCCAGGTGCACGACGAAAAAGCCTGGTACTGCATGAGCGGCGTTTCGGGCCACGCGGGGCTGTTCGCCAGCGCCTCCGACCTGGCGAAATTAGCCAGCGTGATGCTCACCGGCGGCTATGGAGAATACCGCTTCTTTTCCCGGGACGTGATCGACCTGTTCACCGCGCCCAAATCCCTGGACTTCGGCCAATGGGGCCTGGGCTGGTGGCGCGAAGGGGACGATAAGCGGGTCTGGTACTTCGGCACCCAGTCCTCCTCCGACACCGTGGGCCATCAGGGCTGGACGGGCACGCTGGTGATGATCGATCCCTCCCGCGATCTTGTGGTCGCGTACCTGACCAACAAGATCAATTCCCCGGTCACGAGCGAATCCGACCTGAACGGCTTTGACGGCAGCCGCTATACCGCATCGACCCTGGGGTTCGTTCCGCAGATTCTCTCCATCGGAATGGACAGCGGTACGGATATTTCCGAGCAGCTCCTTGATCTCGCAGCCGATATGGCTATGGAAAGCCTGAGGCTGATCCCTGACGGCGCCGATGTGCGGCATCCCAATGTGCGGAACGCGGAAAGCAAGATTGC
>CACWWM010000252.1 GCA_902764565.1 uncultured Eubacteriales bacterium | reverse complement strand
GGCCCGTCGTAAATCAGGGTGGGGTAGCTCACCGCGCTGTCATAGGCCGGGGCTTCCGGTTCGCTTCCCACGGGATAAAAAGCGGCGGTTCCGGCGCTGGCCTGCCGTGCCAGGCTGTCCCGGCTCTGGGCGAGGGCGGCGGCGTATTCCCGGCAGGCGGACAGGAGGCTTCCCAGCTTCACCGCATCCTCCGGCGTGATTGTCCCCGCCCGGAGCAGCGTGCCGCTGTAATCCGCCGCCTGATTGGCGAACTTCATGGCCCGCTGGGTGGCGGTGTGGGACAGCGGCAGCAAGGACAGGCTGCGCTGCACCTGCGCCGCCCCGGCGCTCACCTGATTCAGGTATTGGTTTTCCGCCCCATCCTCCTGGGAAAGCAGCGCTTTGCCCAAGGCCAGCTCCATGTCCTCCATCTGCCGCAGGGCCGAAAGCACCGTCCCGTCGTATACCTCCCGCAGCCGCGCCGCGTACCCGTCCCGCTCGCCCCTGAACCGGAACGCTAAACCCGACACCCCCGCCAACGCTAAAAGCAGGGCGAAAACGCCCAGGGAAAAACGGCTTTTTGCCATATGATACACCTCGTACTTTGTTTTAGAGTTGAGAGCGGAGAGTTGAGAGTTGAGATCATATATTGTTTGCCAAAGAAGCAAGTTTTTTTGACCATAATAAATCTCAACTCTCAACTCTTAACTCTCAACTCTCTCGCTTGTCTATGGCATGCTTTTCGATGCAGCAGCCCCTAAACCGCAAAGCTGTGCGCCCCGATACTCAGCCTGACCTCCCGGCTCCAGATCCAGGCGCTGGTAGCGGTGGCAGGGTTATAGTAGTACACGCAGCCGCCGGTGGGGTCCCAGCCGTTCATGGCGTCCCGGGCGGCGCGGAGGGAATCGTTGTCCGGGGCCAGGTTGATCTGGCCGTCCGCCACGCAGTCGAAGGCCCCGGCCTGATAGACCACCCCGCTGATGGTGTTGGGGAAGGCGGAGGAGCGCACCCGGTTCAGCACCACCGCCGCCACGGCCACTTTGCCCAGGTAAGGTTCGCCCCGGGCTTCGGCGTGCACCAGCCGGGCCAGGGTATAAATCTCGCTGTCGCTGGTACTGGCCGCAGCCGCCGCGCCGCTGTTCAGGGTGATGCCCAGGGCCGCCGCCGTGGCGGGGCCCACCACCCCGTCGGCTTTCAGGCCGTTTTTCCGCTGAAACCACACCACCGCCTCATAGGTAGCCTGGCCGTAAATGCCGTCGGCGGGCGCGTCCATGTAGCCGTATTGGCGCAGGCGCTGCTGGATTTTCGTCACGTCCGCCCCCCGGTCGCCCCAGGCCACGGCGGCGTTGGCCGCACCCGTCCACACCGTCAGGCAAAGCAGCGCCAGCAGCAGCGCCGTCCGTTTCCGTTTCACCGTCATCCCATCCTTTCCGGCTCTATTGTGCGCGGAAACGGGAAAAATAACCCGCCGGAATCACATTTCTCCGACGGGGCCGAAAAACGCTGAATTTGTTGCATATATATTACATAAATGTGATATAATCCTTGACATTGTTACAGAAATGAAATAAAATAAGCATGGATCATTGCCATGAAAATGCATTCCGGCGCGTTTTTCGCGCGCCTGTACGGAGGATTCACCCATGCGTACCGTTATGCTTCGCCGCGTATGTGCTTTTCTGACTGCCGCCGTGCTGCTGCTGGGGGCTGTGCCCGCCCTGGGGGAAACTTATCCCTTCACGGCATACGCCACCGGCGCGCTGAACCTGCGCCAGCAGCCCAACAGCTCCGCCACGGTGCTTGCCACCATTCCCGCCGGGGATATGGCGGTGGTCACCGGAGAAACCGGCGGCTATTATATCGCCGTTTACGAGGGCGTGCAGGGCTACGCTTTAAAGCAGTACCTGAAAGCGTCCGCCGGCAGCGGCAGCGCGGTCGCCGTTACCCCAGCGCCCGGCGTCGGCGGCGCGTCTTCCGCCTATACGCTGCTGTATTCCGGCAGCAAGGGCGACGCGGTGAAGGCTTTGCAGGAAGCGCTGAAGGAACTGGGCTTTTATACCGGCTCGGTGGACGGCAGCTTCGGCTCCGGCACCCGCGGCGCGGTGACCGCTTTTCAGAAAATGAACGGCCTTTCCCAGACCGGCACGGCGGACAGCGCCACCCAGACCCTGCTGTTTGAAGGCAAGCCCAAGAACAGCAAGGGCAAGGCCGCCGCTGTGAAAACGGTATCCTATGTGGAGGGCGCGCCCATTTCCTCCGGCAGCAGGGGCGACGCCGTGGTGCGCCTGCAAACGCGGCTGAAGGAGCTGGGCTATTACACCGGCGCCATCGACGGCGCGGCGGGCAGCGGCACGGTGAGCGCCGTGAAGGCGTTCCAGAAAAAGAACGGCCTGAAGCAGACCGGCACGGCGGATGCAAGCACCCAGGCGCTGCTGTACGCCGCCGCCGCGGTCAGCGCCAAGGCTACCGCCACCCCCAAGCCCACCGCCACTCCCACCACCATTCCCACCAACGCCCCCGCCAAGACGGCGGCCACCTTTCCCTTTGCCACCTACACCACATCTTCCGTGAACCTGCGCAAATCGGCTTCCACCTCCTCCCAGCGGCTGCTGACCGTGCCCAAGGGCGCGGAAATTTCGGTGCTGGCCATTACCGGGGATTTCCTGAACATCAAATATAAATCCTATACGGGCTACATCGTGGCGGAATACGCCTACGTGCCCGCCCAGTATGCTCCCGGCAAGGCCCTGTCCACCGACGCCGACGCCCAGCAGCATTACGCCTATCTGCAAACCGGCAGCACGGGCAAAAACGTGTTCGTGCTCCAGGAAGCCTTAAAGGAACTGGGCTTCTACGCAGGAGCTGTGGACGGCAGCTTCGGCGCCAACACCGCCGCGGCGGTGAAGGCGTTCCAGAAAAAGAACGGCGTCCGGCAGGACAGCGTCGCTTCCCCCGAGGTGCAGAAGCTGATTTTTGAGGGCAAGCCCCTGAACGCCCGGGGCAAGAAGGTCAGCGTGGCCATCCTGCCCAACTACGCCGTGGAGGAATTCAGCGTAGGCGATAAGGGCTGGCAGGTGACCGAGCTGCAGAACACTCTGAAATCCCTGGGCTATTACACCGCCGCGTCCTCCGGCGTGTACGATACCGCCACCCAGAACGCGGTGAAGAAATTCCAGACCGAGCATAAATTGACCGTGGACGGCGTCGCGGGCAAAAAGACCATGCGCCTTTTGAACCTGCTGGCCGTCGCCCCCACGCCTTCGCCCAAGGCCGCCACCGCCGCGCCCGCCGCCACCGCTACCCCCCTGACGGCCAAGAACGTGGTGGTGCTCCGGAGCGGCACCAAGGGCCTGGAAGTGACCAAACTGCAGAACCGGCTGATGGAGCTGGGCTATTACACCTGCGTGGCCAACGGCGTATATGACAGCGACGAAATCGCCGCCGTCAAGGAATTCCAGCGCAAAAACGGCCTGACCGTGGACGGCGTGGCCGGTCTGGCTACCCAGCAGGCCCTGTATGCGTCCTCCGCCGTCGCCGCCTTCACGCCCCTGCCCGTGGTGTCCGCGTCGCCCACCCCCATCGTGGTGAGCACGCCCTACCCCGTGAACCAGACCCTGAAAACCGGCAGCACCGGCGAACTGGTCTCCGCCCTGCAAACCCGGCTGAAAGCCCTGGGCTACTTTACCGGCGCGGCGGACGGCCAGTACGGCAGCGCCACGGCCAAGGCCGTAAAGGATTTCCAGAAAGCCAACGGCCTGACCGCCGACGGCGTGGCCGGCGCCCAAACCCTGACCAAGCTGTACGTCAGCGGCACGGCGGTTTCCGCCGCCACCCCCAAGCCCACGGCCACGCCCAAGCCCGCCGCTACGGCCGCCGCTTCCACAGTGACCAAGATCAACGCCAAGCTTCTGCAGCGGGGCGATACCGGCGCGGCGGTGAAGGCTTTGCAGCAGCGCCTGGTGCAGCTGGGCTACCTGACCGCGGCGGACGGCATTTACGGGCCCAAGACGGTGAACGCCGTGGCGGCCTTCCAGAAGCAGAACGGCCTGACCGCCGACGG
>CACWWM010000251.1:4507-10833 GCA_902764565.1 uncultured Eubacteriales bacterium | reverse complement strand
GCTGGGGCTCGGTGGGCGTGATCCTGGGCTCCACTCTGTTTTTTGTGCTCTTCGGTCTGGCGCGCTGGCGCATCCTGGCCCTGCTCTGGGCGGCTCTGCCCTTTGTGAACGCCTTCAACTTTCTCCGCTGCCCCATCGAACGCCTGGTGGAGGAAGGGGAGAGCATGGGGATCGCGGAGCTCTTTCGCAGCCCGCTCTTCTGGCTGCTGGCCCTGCTGATGGTCTGCTCCGGCGCCTCGGAGATCTCCATGTCCCAGTGGGCCTCCGCGTTTACGGAATCCGCCCTCGGGGTGAGCAAGACCGTGGGCGATCTGGCAGGACCCTGCCTCTTCGCCGTTCTGATGGGCCTGACCCGGGTCTTCTACAGCAAGAACAGCGCGAAGCTGGACCTGACAAGGCTCATGCCGGCCTGCGCTCTGCTCTGCATCGGCTGCTATCTGCTGGCGTCTCTCGCCCCCTGGCCGATCCTGGGTCTCACGGGCTGCGCTCTCTGCGGCGTCTCCGTGGGCGTCATGTGGCCGGGGACCCTCAGCATTTCGGCCCAGCGCTGTCCCCGGGGCGGCACCGCCATGTTCGCCCTTCTGGCCCTGGGCGGCGATCTGGGCGGCTCCCTGGGCCCTGCCCTGGTGGGCGCCGTTTCGGGAGCTGCGGGCGGCAGCCTGAAGCCCGGTCTCCTGGCCGCCGCGGTCTTCCCGGTGCTGCTGATCGTTGGCCTCCATCTTCTGAAAAGATCCGCCGGGCCCTGATCGCTTCCATCAAGCCAACTGCATCGCCTCTCCATTCTGAGGGGCGATGCTGCGATACGGAATAAGACTTGACAAGTCCGGAAAAAAGTCCTGATAATGGAGGAAAAAGGAAGCCAACTTTCACCGGAAGATACACCACGAGGGAAACGGCCATGAAGCAGACCATCAGCGACCTGCAGAAGCGGCGGGCCGACAACATCATATGGACCTGCGCCGGGGACTACTCCTTTGTGCCGGACTTCAAGGCCTACCGGGAGGACGGCAGCGTGGACCTGTACTGGAACGTGATCTTCGGCGCCGCCCGGCGGCGCTATGACTACCAGCAGCTGGAAGGGCTCTTTGCCATGCTGGACAAATACCGGGACGCCGCCTTTTACCAGGGCCTGTTCTGGAACGCTCTGGAGCCGCTGCTCTATCGCGCCGAGCTGGCGGAGCGCCCCGCCCTGGCCCGCCTGCGCCCGGCGCCGGGGGAGACGGAGCTGCGGCTGGACGAAAGCATGAGCACCGCGGAGATCGTGGACGCCGCCCGGGCCTTCTTCTATGAGCGCTACGGCCTCTACGGGGAGGGGAAGATCCGCCTCTCCTACCGGCTGCGCCATCCCCGCCGTCTCTCGGTGGACAGTTTTCTCCAGCGGGGGCCCATCCTCTTCCACGAAAAGGAGTTCTACCACGGGGACGTGGCCCCCTGGGCCGGGGAGAACACACTCAGCACCAGGCTCACCGAGTCGGAGATGCGGGACTTTCTGGAGACCAAGTTCGGCAAGTCCGCCTACCCCGCCGAGCAGGTGCTGCAGCTGGAGCGGAAGCTCTGCACCGGCAACCACCGCTTCACCCACCTGTTCTATACCAGAGGGGAGATCGTAGAGCTCCGGGGCGTCTACAGCACCTTTGAGATGCACCAGCGGAAGCGGGTGCAGGAGCTGATCGCCGAGAACCGGGCCTATTACCGGGCAAACGAGCTTGCCAACCGGGTGCAGATCGGAAAGCTCAGCACCCGCATCATGAACTCCGTCCTCCTGCACATGCAGCCGGAGCCGGTGAAGGCCAATGCCGGCGCCATCGACCCGGCCCTGGCCTGGCGGGGCGCCCGGCTGGACGACGACAGGATCTTCCGCCGCATGGCCAACGAAAACGCCGGGGACATGAGCGTGGATATCCTGCTGGACGCCTCCCACTCCCAGGTGGCCAAGGCCGCCAAGATCTCCTCCCAGGCCTATATCATCGCGGAGGCCCTCTCCCGCTGCCATGTTCCCTGCCGGGTGATGAGCTTCTGCTCCATGAGCGGCTTCACCGTGCTGCGCCTCTTCAACGACTACGCCGCCGGGGACAACCGCGGCATCTTCGAATACAGCCCCGAGGGCTGCAACCGGGACGGGCTGGCCCTCCGGGCGGCGGGGGAGCTGATGTCCCGCTCCCCCTTTGAACACAAGATGCTCATCCTTCTCTCCGACGTGAAGCCCCTGGACATCGCCAAGATCCGCCGGAACGAGGGGGAAGCGGGGCTGAGCTACGACGGGATTCGCGCCCTCACCGACACTGCCCAGGAAGTCCGCCGCCTGCGTGCGGAGGGGATCTCGGTGATCTGCGTGTTCACCGGGGCGGACCTGGACCTACCCTATGCCCGGATGGTCTACGGCCAGGACTTTGTCCGCATCCGGGACCATTCCCAGTTTGCCGACGCGGTGGGCAAACTGATCCTCGATCACAGAAAAAGCGATGGTGCTTTTTCCGCAGCGGTCGGAAAACACGAGGACCAGCGTAAGCCCGATGTGTTTTCCGGGCACCGCAAGGTGGAGGAGGTGTCACAAAGTGACGGAGAGGGGCCGCCGGACCCGCGTAAGGCGTGGATTCCGGCAGGGTCCCTCTTTCCATTTTTTCTCGTTTATGTTATATTGAATAAGTTAGAGTTCACCATCTAAGGAGGGTATGATCATGAGCAGCAGCGCTTCCCCGGAGCTGAACCGGGAAAAAGTCATCGTCCGGACCAGCGTCATCGGCATCCTGACCAACGTCTTCCTCGCCGCCTTCAAGGCCTTTGTGGGCATCGTGTCCCACTCCATCGCCGTGACTCTGGACGCGGTGAACAATCTCTCCGACGCTCTGTCCTCCATCATCACCATCGTGGGCACCAAGCTTGCCGGCAAGCTCCCGGACAAGAAGCACCCCCTGGGCTACGGGCGCATCGAATATCTCAGCGCCATGATCGTCTCGGGCATCGTGCTCTACGCCGGCATCACCTCCCTGGTGGAATCGGTGAAGAAGATCCTCCGGCCCGAGACCCCGGATTACAGCACCGTCTCCCTCATTATCATCGCCGTGGCCGTGGCGGTGAAGATCCTGCTGGGCCGCTATGTGAAGGCCCAGGGGCAGAAGGTGAACTCCGGCTCCCTGGTGGCCTCCGGGTCCGACGCGCTGTTTGACGCCATCCGGAAAAACGGCCTGGAAAGGCCGCGCCTCATGGCGGTGCTGACGCCAACCAACCGGGCGTGGACGCTGGAACGCTTGTATCAGGAACTGCAAAAGGAATACGCCGCGCTGACCGCACAGAAATAATACAGAAGGAAGCTTGATTTCGTGGGTTATGTTTATCTGGTAATGGTGGCCCTGTTTTTCAGCTTCGGCGGCACCTCCGTCAAGCTGATCCGTCCCTTTTTTTCGCCGTACATGATCACGTTCCTGCGCTTTTTCGTGGCGGTACTCTGGCTGATTTGCCTAAAGGCCGTCAAGCGTCAGCGCTTTCGGGCGGATTTCTGGCCGAACCTTAAAAAGCATTGGAAATGGCTGGCCTTTGGGGCCTGCGCCAAGCTGGCGGCTTATCTGATGGAAAACGCCGCCCTTTCCGTGGGCGTATCCTACGGCAATATCCTCACGCAGCCCGCCCAGATGATCCTGCTTACCCTCCTCGGCGTTACCGTGCTCAAAGAAAAAATGAGCGGCGCCAAGTGGGCCGGGGTGGCTTTCTGCATCATCGGTATCCTGCTTATTTCCTGGAACGGCCTGCCCCTGGACGCCCTGGTGGGCGGGCAGCTGACCCTGACGCTTTTGTATGTCTTTTCCGGCTGCTGCGCTGGGCTGTTCATATTCACTCAGAAAAAAGTGGCGCAGGATTTTGATATCCTGGACAGCAATTTGTGTATGTTTGTTCTGGCGGCGGCACTGGCCCTGCTGTTTCCTGTATCGCGGGGTGAAATATTGCCCAAGGCCGCGCCGGACTTTGCCTGTATCGCAGCCGTGATATGGTTTGGTTTTGTGACCGGCATCGGCTTTTATCTCAATGCCAAGGCCATTCCCATGGTGCCCTTCCGCATGGTGGCGCTGCTGCAAAGCACCATGGTCTTTTTCGCCCTGGCCTGGGGTATCCTGTTCTTCCACGAACCGGTCAGCGTTTGGATCGTTTCCGGCGCGGTGCTGTTTGTGATCGGTATTGTGGTCATGCAGCGCAGGAAAAAAGCGAAGGGGGCTTAGGGCCTGTATTTTGCTTGACAGCTTGATCCCGCCTGTGACATAATAAACTTGCTTTTTGGATGCGCTGATTTTTTGCCGCCGCTTTTCCGCACGGGGTCGGCGCTGGAAACGGACCGGCTTCCCTTTTTTGAAAGACAACAACAATGAGGGGGATGATTTTTATGGTTTCTTTGATGATTTCTTTCGCGGTGCTGATCGTGGGCTACTTTGTTTACGGCAGGGTGCTGGATCGCGTGTTCGCGCCCGATGGCCGGCAAACCCCGGCCTACGCAAAGCAGGACGGGGTGGATTTTATTCCGCTGCCCACCTGGAAAGCGTTCCTGGTGCAGCTGCTGAACATCGCGGGCACCGGGCCGATTTTCGGCGCGCTGATGGGTGCCTGCTTCGGGCCGGTGGTATTCCTGTGGATCATCTTCGGTTCTGTGCTGGCCGGCGGCGTTCATGATTACATGAGCGGCATGATCTCCGAGCGGCATGACGGCGCTTCCATCGCGGAGCTCAGCGGCATCTATCTGGGCAAAGGCGCAAAATGGGCCATGCGTGTTTTTTCCATTCTGCTCCTGCTGCTGACGGGCACGGTGTTCGTCACTTCTCCCGCAGCGCTGCTGGCAAGGCTGACGCCGGACGCGCTGAACGGAACCTTCTGGATCGTAGTGATCCTCATCTATTATATTCTGGCCACGCTGCTGCCCATTGACAAAATCATCGGCAAACTGTACCCGGTATTCGGCGCGGTGCTGATTATCATGGCGGCGGGCATCCTGGGCGGCGTCGTTTTCGGCGGATACAAAGTTCCTGAAATCACGCTGCAAAGCCTGCATCCGGAAGGGCTTCCCGTTTGGCCCTTTATGTTCGTTACCGTGGCCTGCGGGGCGATTTCCGGTTTCCACGCTACCCAGTCGCCCATGGTGGCAAAGTGCATCCAGTCCGAAAAAGTGGGCCGCAAGGTCTTTTACGGGGCCATGCTCTCCGAATCCGTGATCGCCCTGGTTTGGGCGGCGGGCGGCGTGGCGTTTTACGGCGCCACCGGCGGGCTGCAAAACGCGCTTTCCGAGCTGGGCCAGTCCGGCGCGGTCTATGATATTTCCACCGGCATGCTGGGGCCGGTGGGCGGAATTTTAGCGATCATTGGCGTGATCGCATGCCCGATCACGTCCGGCGACACGGCGTTCCGCTCCGCCCGGCTGATTCTGGCTGAAATCACGGGACTGAATCAAAAGCAGATTCGCAACCGCCTCATCATTACGCTGCCGCTGCTGGGCGCGGGCGCCGTGCTGACGCAGCTGGATTTTAACGTGCTGTGGCGCTACTTTTCCTGGAGCAACCAGACGCTGGCGATGGTATCCCTTTGGGTCGCCACGGCCTATCTGCTGAAAACCCATGAGAGCAAATGGATGAGCCTGCTTACGGCGCTTCCCGCAGCCTTTATGACGGCGGTGAGCATGACCTACATCCTCATGGCCTCCGAGGGCTTCCGTCTCAGCGCGGGCGTAAGTTATCCGATTGGCGCCGCGTGCGCGGCCGTGATCTTTGCCGTATATCTTTTTATCAGCCGGAAGATAAGCGGGCAAAGTCAACAATAAGAGGGCGGCGGAACAGAGCCTGTGTGTGAAGTGAACCCGGCGCGGGGGAAAGGACGGGCAGGATGATCTTTTTTCAGCAGTTTTATCTGGACCGGGAAAAGGATATCGCGGTGGAACTGTATATGGAAGGGGATCGCCTTTTCCATGTGATCCGCACGCCCAATCACCACACGGGCAACCTGATCTCCAATCTGGCCCGGCTGTGCGCCCTGAAAACCACGGAGGACGAAAACGGATTAAAGGTGATCCGGGGCGAAATTCCCTGCTATTACGACGGGGATAACCGGAAAATGTATATCCTGCGGCTGGGAAATACCAAGATCGCCAATATCTTTCCCGACGGGCGCGTGGAACTGAAAGCGTCCATCCCCGCCATTTCCAAAACCCTCATGAGCCAAACCAAGGATTACCGGCTCGGCGTAGAAAAAACCATCGTAAAAACCTATATTCGGGGGGATTGCAAATTCCGCACCGATTTGCATACGCACATGAACGGCAACCTGCCTCCGGACGCGCTGATCGCTCTGGGCAT
>CACWWM010000251.1:0-4471 GCA_902764565.1 uncultured Eubacteriales bacterium | reverse complement strand
CCCGCTGTATTACGTCAAGAAATTGGGGCTTCTTTGCACGGAATCCCAATGGGCCAAGCTGGAAGCGGAACGGCAGGAAGCGGAAAAGCGTCTGGATTTAGGCGAATTGACGGGCCGCCACCGGGATCGCCGCATTGACGATTTTACCTTCATCAACTTTGCCGATCTGATTTTGGGCAATCCGCAAAACGCCGCCGTCAATATTGAAAAAATCCGCAATTCCCTCACCATTCCCAAGGACGGACAGGCGGTGTTCGCCGACCTGGAAAAGGTGTATCTGTATCGCTACGTGTTTACCAAGGGCATTTCCGACGCCAACGCTTTTTCCGGCATCAATATCGAGGGCATTCCTGATCGGGAAGTGTACGCCTATGCAGAGAAAATGCGCCGGGATCGGGAAGACAGCCGTTACCGGGCCAATACCCTGTACCAGGATCTGCTTTTGTGGATCGCCCGGGAATACCAGAAACGGGGCATCGAATACGCGGAAATCAGCGATACGTCCCTTTTGAATAAGGCGGAATTTCCGGATAAACTGCGCCAAATCCACGAGATCATGCCCGCCGTGACCCGTGAAACCGGCGTGCTGCTGCGCTTTTTGACAGGCATCCGCCGCATTCCCCTGACCATCGTAAAGGATCGGGTTACGCCCAACGATTATCTGGTGGAAAATCTGCGCTGTCTGCGCGTGATTGCCGGAGACCCCTACATCGCCGGCAGCGACATCATCGGCGAAGAGATCAACGATATCATGGAGCTTCGCGGCGTAATTGGCGAATTGACGGCCATCGCCGGGGAGCATCCCGGCTTCGTGATCCGAATTCACGCCGGGGAAAACGACGGCTTGCGGGACAACGTGGCAAACAGCATCCGGTGCGTCAAGGAATCTCTGAAGGAAGGGAAACCCATGCCGCCCATGCGTCTGGGCCACGGTTTATATACCTGCGACCTGAACACCCCCAAGGGCAAAAAGCTGCTGGAGGACATGCGGAAATTTGGCGTGACGCTGGAGTTTCAAATCACTTCCAACGTGCGGCTGAATAACCTGAGCAGTCTGGAAAAGCATCCCCTGCGGCAATACCTGGAGGCCGGCGTGCGCTGCGTACAGGGCACGGACGGCGGCGCGCTGTACGGCACCAATTCCATTGACGAAGAACTGAGCCTGGAAAAGCTGCTGAACCTGACTCACAAGGAGCTTTGCAGCATGCGCCGGGCAGAGGATGAGATTTTGGCGGAAAGCCGCCGGGTGTTTGAAGAAAAGATGCAGGCGTTCCGGCGGAATTGTCCAGGGGGAGACGTGGCGCTCTATTACAGCCGGAAGCAGGAAAGCGCCGCGAGGACGGCCAAAACCCTTTGGGAAGCCCCCGGCAAAATCAATACGGAAAAAGAGCTGAAAGGCCAGCTTGCCGTTTTGCCAAAGGAGCTGACGCCTGTCGTCGTGGCGGGCGGCAGCTTCAACAGCAGCGGACGCCGCACCGTGATCCGCCAAGAGGACCGCGCCTTGATCGACAGGCTACTGCAGTGCGCTGATCCGGAAAAAGTCTGTTTTGTGGTGGGGCATACCCTGTCCGGCCTGGAAGGGTATCTGGTACGCCGCGCCGCGGATCGCTTTTCCGTTTTCGCCATCGTGCCCAATCAAATCACCCGTATGGAAAAAACGCGCCTGGAAAAGGCGGGAATCGGCATCCTTGTTTCTATCGAAAGCTCCGGCATGGGGCTGTATAAGAGCTTCGCCTATGAAATCTTTCAAAAATATCCATCCGTGCTTCTGGCTTTCGACGGCAATTCCTCCGCCCTGAACCTGATTCAGGAGGCCAGGAACGGACGGGAAAAGTGCCGCATCTACATTAATTTCAAATCCCGCGATCTGGCCGCCAAAGCCAAAATGCTGGAAGGTTATGTGCAGCCGCTTGCAAACCCGGAAAACATTCTCAGTTTATAAACCGAAAAAAGCGCGGCTGCCCGCGCTTTTTCATGCAGTGAAGCTTAGTCGCCTGTCACGGCCTCGATCAGCGAATTGCAAGCTGCCGAGTTTCTGCCTTTTTTCGCTGGCTTGGCTGCGTCGTACAGTATACCGTCAGCGACTGAAAAAAATTTATCATTTTTTTGCACGCAGACGTAGCCGTGCTGCAAGTAGGGATCAAGAGAAGCGATGTTTGAAATCACCTTCTGCATTATTTCTCTTCTCCAAATATATGTACATCTTCACGCTACTGTTGCATTTACTTCGAGTATTTACTAGATGCTAAAAAAATGTCGCATTTGCAACATTTCAGTTGCATTTTTCCCATTCTTGCGGTAGAATAATAGACGATATCGAAAGAGGAGGTGCGTTTTCCATGCGCTCTGTACCCATTAAGCTCAGCTTTGCCGAGGAAGTAAAAACTTTCGTAAACACGGTGAACCGGTATCCTTATGAAGTAGACCTGCGGGCCGGCCGCCATGTAGTTGACGCCAAATCCATCCTGGGTATTTTCTCCCTGGATTTGAGCAAGCCTATCACCATGGATGTTTACGAGGATAACTGCGACGATCTGATCGCCGATATCCAGCCCTTTACGATTTGATGTACCGCAAGAAAAACGCCCCTGCTCAATCGGCAGAGGCGTTTTTCTTTGGGGTTTTGGGCGCTTATTCAGCAGCTTCTTCCGCTTCCTGCTCCTGGGCGGCGGCGGTCAGGGCGTCGATAGCTTCCTGGTTGCGCACGATCTCGTGCTCGCCGATCCAGCTATCCAGCGCTTCGGAATAGTAGGTGTTGACCTTCTCCGTATAAATGGACTGCTGGATTTCAGCGCTGATCTCGTCGGTCATTTCGATGACACCGCCCGGGATATCCTTCTGGTAATACAGAATGTGAATGCCGTAAGAACCGACAACAGGATCGGAAGTATCGCCGGGCTTCTGCATTTTATCGCTGAAAGCGCCGGAGGTGAAGGCGGAATCATACATAACGCTGTCCGCGTGCACCAGATAGCCTTCGGCCAGGGTAGCAGCGTCTTTCATGCTGGGGTCTTCGCCGTACTGCGCGATCAGGTCGGTAAAGCTCTCGCCTTTTTCCAGGCGGGCATAAATATCGTCGATCTCCGCCTGCTTGCTGGCAAGAACGGCGGCCTTGGCAGCTTCCACGGCGGCCTTTTTTTCGGCGTCGCCATCCGGGTTTTCTTCGTTTTTGCTTTCTTCATACGCGGCCTGAGCTTCGGTGTACGCGGTCATAAGTTCGTCGTCCACCTTCATCAGGATATGGATGATGCTCCGGTAGCCCTCGGGGGTATACCAGAATTCCATGCCGTAATAAGTCTTATACAGCTCATACAGCCCGATATTGCCTTCCACAGCGGCCTGATGCTGGGCGGCGGTGGCTTCAAACTCAGCGCGAATATCTTCCTGGGAAACGGTCACGTCCTTGCCTTCCAGCGCTTTCTGCTCCAGCTTTTCATAAGCCGCGCTTTGTTTCAGGCTTTCCGCCAACGATTCTTCGCTGTATCCGTAGGAGGTGAAATAGGCGGCGCCATCCTCCCGGGCCTTGGCGCGGGCTTCGTCGGTGTCCTCGGTCAGGAAATAGCTGACGTAGGAATCAATAGCGCTTTCCCACTCGCTGTGGGCTTCGTTGCGGAAGGCTTCGTTTTCTTCCTCGGTAAATTGATCCAACCCCCATTCGGTGATCTTGCCTTTAAGCACCTTCTCCTGGATCGCATATTCGACGGCAAGGGCATAATCGCCTTCGGTTGCATAGCCGGCGTTGATCAGCTGATCCAGCATATTCTTTATTGCATCAAGGCGGATTTCTTCGCCGTCAATGGTAACCAGCACAGGATTTTCGGCGGTTTCCTCCGCCAGGGCGGAGCAGCAGCCCAGCGCAAGCACCAGCGCGACGCACAGGGCCAAAATTCGGTTCAGCTTACGGTTCATAAAGGTTCCTCTCTTTTCTCCCCGTTGATACGGGGGGTTCATTCGCTTTTCTATTATGGCACAGGTTCCTGTGTTTCGCAAGCGTTTTTCCGGCGCGCCCGCGAATGTTACAGTCTGTTCATGATTTGCTCTTATTATTTTCGTTTTGCTTCTGCTTGTCAACAGAAAGAAAAACGTGCTATACTGTGGTCCGGAAGCGCTTGCTCTGAAAAAATCCGTTTAACGCCTCCCGGCAGGGCTGCTCCAGCACGCCGCCGGCACAGGATACGCGGTGGAAAAAGGCGGGGTCTTCCGGCAAAGCGTACACGCTGCCGCAGCAGCCCTGGCGGGGGTCGTAAGCCCCGAACACGCATGCGTCCGCCTCCGCCATCATGAGCGCTCCGGCGCACATGGGGCAGGGCTCCAGCGTGACATACAGCGTGCAGCCGTGCAGGCGGCGGGTACCAAGCGCCTGACAGGCCCGCTCCATAGCCAGCATTTCGGCATGGGCAAAGGGGCGGTTTTCTTCCCGCTCGTTATGCGCCCGGGCGATCACGCGTCCTTCATAAACCACCACCGCGCC
>CACWWM010000250.1 GCA_902764565.1 uncultured Eubacteriales bacterium | reverse complement strand
TAGGGCCGGGTGGCTTTGGTATTAACCATGGTGTACATGGGATACATGAAGCCGGCGAAGGGCTCCACGGCATAGCCGTTGGCCTTGGCGTCGTACTGGGCCACCGTCAGGTTATCGGTGAGAACGGAAGAGGAGCGCAGCTTGCTGAGCACGAACAGGCCGATTTTGCCCGTGGCGGTTTCCTGGCTCACTTCTTCTGCGATGGTGGTATCGGACTTGCCGAAGGTCACGTTATCCAGGAATTCAGCCACCCACTTATAGCCGGCGTTCTTATAGCTGCCCAGGTCGATTTCTTCGCCCTTCCAGGCCTTGTAGGCTTCCGCCAGCTTATCGGCCCATTCGGGCTTGGTGCACATGACCAGGAAGTTCATGTTCACCTTTTCGCTTTCGGGATTCTTGAAGATCACGCTGCCGTTCATTTCGGGGGCGGTCAGCTCCCATACGTTTTTGATGGCGGGCACGTTATCGCCTAAGTTGTTGTAGATGAACAGCTTGTTGATGTACTGGTGCACCAGGGCGGGCTGCTGATCGTTTTCGTCCAGCACGTCCTTCATGGCGGCGGGCACAAAATTGATTACCAGGCCCTCGTCGATGGCGTCGGTCAGCTGGGCGCCGTCCTGGATCATCACCATATCGGCGGCGTCGCTGCCGGTTTCGTTGCGCAGCTTGGTGTAGATTTCCTGATCCTTCAGGTTGGTGGCTGAGTAGGGGATATCGTACAGTGCGGTGAATTCTTCCGCAGCGGTGGAAATGCGGCTGGTGTTGCCGTACACGACGAAGGTGCCGGTTTCGGCCTTGGCTTTTTCAACCAGTTCGTCGTGCGTCAGTACCTGGCCCGCCTCCACATCGGCGGCCACGTCGGCCAGAGCATGCGCGGCGCAAAGCGCCATGATCAGCGCAAGAACGAGAGCTGCAAACTTTTTCATGAATCGTACCTCCCAAATATTTTCTTTTATCTTCGCCGCGCCACAGCACGGGAAAACATCCTGAATATACGCTGCTTTTCTGTTTTCTCATTCGTCGCGTATATTATAGCATTATGCCTTTGTAAATGCAAGACAAAACCAAGGAAAAAGAAAACGCCCTCCTAATTTGGGAGGACGGTTTCAATGCTTGTCCGCGTTCCTTACGCTTCCTTGGCCAGCTCAACGAGCTGAGCAAAAGCGGCGGCGTCGTTCACGGCCAGGTCAGCCAGCATCTTGCGGTTGACTTCGATGTTCTTCTTCTTCAGGCCGTTGATGAACGTGGAATAGCTCATGCCGCTCAGACGGGCGGCGGCGTTGATACGGACGATCCACAGGCGGCGGAAGTCCCGCTTGCGCATTTTGCGGCCTTCGTAGGCGTAGCGCAGGGAACGGCGCACCTGTTCGCTGGCGGTACGGTACTGCTTGGATTTTGCTCCCCAATAACCCTTCGCCAGCTTCAGCACCTTGCGGCGTTTCTTATGGGCGTTCACAGCCCTCTTAATACGTGCCATAGTTTAGTTCCTCCTTTGGCGATGGCTTATTTGTAGGGAATCAGCTTGCGGATGGTGGCGGCTTCGGCGTTATTCTGAAGCTGGCCGCCCGCGCGCAGATGACGGATGCGCTTGGTGGTCTTTTTGTTCAGGATATGGTTGGCGTTCATTTTCTTGTGCTTGACCTTGCCGGTCTTGGTCAGGCTAAAGCGCTTCGCGGCGCCGCGATGGGTCTTTTGCTTGGGCATGGGAAAATTCCTCCTTCCGGAAAGTTTGATTATGCCTGCTGGGCTTCTTTGGCCGCTTTGGCAGCCTTGTCGGCCTTGCTGGCTTTTTCCGCTTTAGGCGCTAAGATCATGATCATGTTGCGCCCTTCAATCATGGGACGGCGTTCGACGGTGCACACGTCCTTGACGCGCTCCGCGAATTCCTGCATCACCTTCATGCCGATATCGGAATGCGCGATCTGACGGCCGCGGAAACGGATGCTGACCTTCACCTTGTCGCCGCCTTCCAGGAATTTCACGGCGTTCTTGGCTTTCACGGCCACATCGTTTTCTTCGATCGTAACGGACAGCTGCACTTCCTTGAGCGAAACGATGCGTTCCTTCTGGTTCTTGCGCATTTCTCTTTCGCGCTTGGCCTGCTCAAAGCGGTGCTTGTCGTAATCCATCAGCTTGCAGACGGGGGGCACGGCGGTGGGCACGATTTTTACCAGATCCAGCTCGGCTTCCTCGGCCAGCTCCAGCGCCCTGCGGGTGGGCATAATGCCCAGCTGCGCGCCGTCCGCGCCGATCACGCGAACTTCACGATCCCGGATTTCTTCATTGATGAGCAATTCAGCGGCTATGGTCGATACACCTCCCAATCGATTCAGCCAATAAAAATTGGCGGGTGAAGCCACCCGCCAAGAACACACACTTTCAGCTAAGAAAGAAATGCCATGACCCGCGCAAAACAGAATTCGCGTCGGAGAGAAGCGGGCAGCTTCTGCTTGAAACGTGATGATTATACAGGGTTGCGCAGGGATTGTCAAGTGTTTTTTTAATTTTTCTTGATTTCCCTGGAGAGTTGGAAGTGAATCGTTGAGATTTTATATAGTTGATCAAATGGAATTGCCATTTGGTTATATGATCTCAACTCTCCGCTCTCCGCTCACAACTCTTCAATCTTCACTTTCCACTTTGAACCGAAAACGGCATAGCCGATGACTCGGCTACGCCGTTTTTCCCCAGAAACCGGAGGGTTCCTGACGGGCTTACCTGCGCTGCATGGCAGCGAAGCATTCGCTGCAATACACGGGGCGGTCTTCCCGGGGCTGGAAGGGCACCTGGGTGGGCTTGCCGCAGTTCGCGCAGATGGCGTCGTGCATTTCGCGGGGAGCGCCGTTGTTGCGGGCCGCCTTGTGGGCCTGACGGCACTCACGGCAGCGGGTGGGTTCATTCTGGAAACCCTTTTCAGCGTAGAATTCCTGTTCGCCTGCGGTAAACACGAATTCCTTGCCGCAGTCACGGCACACCAGCGTCTTGTCCTGATACATTGTTTCTGTGACCCCCTGATAGAATAGTGGATTTGATTGGCTGCGGCTGACCTGGTTTTTGACCCCACACTCGCCGGCTGGAACATTGCTCTGCGCAATCGCGCCCTCACGCCGTCCTCTCGCGCCCTCAAGCGCGGCCGGACTTACCTCTAGACCGCACCATGCTCACCGGAAATTTTTTTCGGCTTACGTGGACCGTTTTGCCTGCGACTGGCATCGGCTTGCAACCACAGACCCGATTCAGCCAACCGGATGTCATTATATCTTGTTTTCACCATAAACGCAAGTATATTTCTCAAATTTTGAAAAAAATCCTTCAAAATCACCAAGAACTATGCATTTATGCGTTCCCGCCTTGCAGAAGCGCCCGGTAAGCGGCCTCCTGACCGGCTTTGGCGCAGGCTTCTACGTCCATTCCGGAAAGCATGGACATGGTAAGGCCGGCGCAGAGCGCGTCGCCTGCCCCCGTGGCCGGAAGGGTGGGAAGGAGCCGGGCGGGTTCGTGGCCCGCGTGGAAAGCGTCGGCATAATACACACCTTCCGCGCCCAGGGAAATAAATACGCGCTTGACCCCGGCGTTCAGCAGTGCCGCCGCCGCCTTTTCGACGTTTCTTTCGCCCGTCAGCGCCTCCGCCTCCATGCGGTTGGGCTTGATGGCGGCAAGATAGGGCAGAATATTCTTTGCCCGGGCGGCTTTTGCGCAGCTGACGGGGTCCAGGATCAGGGGAACGGCGGCGTGGGAAGCGATATACAGGAGCGTTTCGCCGGAAAGGTTGGCGTCAAGCACGCAGGCGTCGGACGCGTTCAGCGCTTCCATCCTGCTTTCCATGGCTTCCGGCGTCAGCCGATCCATGGCGGACATATCGTTGACTGCCAGCGCCATATCGCCCTGATCGTCGTGGATGCAAAGATAGCAGGGGGCGGGGCAGTCCGTGGGCACGGACAGGGAAAGATCGATGCCCGATTCCAGGCACAGCCGCGAAAGTATTTCCGCCCGCTCGTCGCAGCCCAGGGCGGTAATCAGCCGCACATGGGCCCCCGCGTCCGAAAGCCGCGC
>CACWWM010000249.1 GCA_902764565.1 uncultured Eubacteriales bacterium | reverse complement strand
GGGCGTCCAGCTGCAATTGCTGGGCTTTGCCGCTGCCCACGAAGGTGGCGGTGTCCGGCTTGGGGCGTTTTTGGAAAAAACTTCCCACCACCTGGGCCCCGGCGCTTTCCGCCAGGGCGGCCAGCTCGTCCAGGGATTTTTCCGAATCGATGCCCACCAGCACGGCGCGTTCCGGCGGCTCGGCGATATCCCCTTCGTCTCCCTGCATCACCCGCTGATCGGACAGCTCGATTTCCCGCATCCAGACTTCCTGGGGCAGCTTTTTCAGGGGAAAAATCTCTGAAATTTCCACGCCGGGCAAGCCGTTCACCCGTTCCGTCAGGAACGCGGCGCTGACTCCGGTCACGTGACCGTCGTCCGAAACGCCCACGGCGCACATGCTGTCCAGCATGAGGGAGCGCAGGGCGGCGATGTCCACGTCGGATAATTGGGCGCTGCCGCCGGGATGGGTGTGGATGCAGCGCACGCAGGACAGGCGCTTGCTGTTTCTGCGCAAATGCAGATCCAGCAGGGGCACGCTGTCGATGACCCCCACGGTCACGTCCAGCACGTCCCCGTCCCGGCTCACGTACACCGCGATTTCCCGGTTCAAAGCACACGAATGCCGCGCAAGCTCCAGGATCAGCTCGCGCGGCGCGTATTCGTTCCATTCAAAGGGACAGTCGTACAGGGCTTTTAATTCCGCCAGCTGGCTGTCCCGGATGCCCGTGATATTTCCGTGTACGTCCGGCATACATTCTCCTTGTGTACCCGGAAAAAGCCTTAATCCTTCGGCGCTTCCTCCGGATGATTCTTTAAGTAATCCTCCACCGCGGCGTGGATGGCCTCCTCCGCCAGCAGGGAACAGTGCATTTTCACCGGGGGCAGCCCGTCCAGTGCTTCCGCCACAGCCTTGTTGGTCAATTGCAGGGCTTCCTTCAAGGTTTTGCCCTTCACCATTTCCGTCGCCATGGACGAAGTGGCGATGGCCGCGCCGCAGCCGAAGGTTTTGAACTTCACGTCCTCAATAACGCCGTTCTCCACCTTCAGATACATGCGCATGATATCGCCGCACTTGGCGTTGCCCACCGTGCCCACGCCGTTGGCGTCGGGAATTTCGCCCACGTTGCGGGGGTTTTCAAAGTGATCCATTACTTTTTCGCTGTACACGGCTTTATTTCCTCCTCATCGTTGATCGTTTTTTAGGAATTTACAAAACAAAAGCTGGAGAGCTTGGAGTGTGAAGAGTGGAGTGTGGAGTTATATTTTGCGTTTACCAGGATTTGCGTTTCCGGATCAGTGGACAAACCATATAAAACTCCACTCTCCACCCTCCAAACTCCGCACTTATTTATTTCTTCCCGTTAATAAAATCGTCATACATAGGGGACATGGCGCGCAGGTCCGAAACGATCTTGGGCAGAACGCGCAGCACCTCGTCCACTTCTTCCTCGGTGTTGCTGTCGGTGAGGGACAGGCGCAGGCTGCCGTGGGCCACCTCATGGGGCAGGCCGATGGCCAGCAGCACGTGGGAGGGGTCCAGGCTGCCGCTGGTGCAGGCGGAGCCGGAGGACGCGGCGATGCCCGCCAGGTCCAGGCGCAAAAGCAGCGCTTCGCCCTCGATGTACTGAATGGACACGTTCACGTTGCCGGGCAGGCGTTTCAGGGAATGGCCGTTCAATCGGGCGTAAGGAACAGCGTCCAAAATGCCCTTGATCAGCTTATCCCGCAGATAGGTCAGGCGCACGCCGTTTTCTTCTAAGTTGGCCGCCGCCTTTGCCAGCGCCGCCGCCATGCCCACGATGCCGGGCACGTTTTCCGTGGTGGCCCGGCGGCCCCGTTCCTGGGCCCCGCCGTGGAGGAACTGGTCGACCTTCGTGCCCGTGCGGATGTACAGCGCGCCCACGCCCTTGGGGCCGTGGAACTTGTGGCCGGAAAGGCTGAGCATGTCCACGTGCCAGGCGTCCACGTTCACGGGGATGGCCCCCACGGCCTGCACCGCGTCGCAGTGGAAAATGATCTTGTGCTCGTGGGCGATTTGGCCGATTTCGGGGATGGGCTCGATGGTGCCGATCTCGTTGTTGGCGGCCATAATGGAAATCAGGATGGTTTTATCGGTAATGGCGGCTTCCACGTCCCGGGGATTCACCAGGCCGTATTCGTCCACCGGCAGATAGGTGACTTCAAAACCCTGCTTTTCCAGCCACTGGCAGGTGTGCAGCACGGCGTGATGCTCGATCTGGCTGGTGATGATGTGGTTGCCCTTTTTCCGGTTGGCGAAGGCCGCGCCCTTGATGGCCCAGTTATCGCTTTCCGAACCGCCGGAGGTAAAATAAATCTCGGCGGGCTTGGCCCCTAAAACGTCCGCAACCGTGCGGCGGGCGTCCTCCAGCACCTTGCGGGCGTCCCGGCCCGTGCCGTGGATGCTGGAAGCGTTGCCGAAATGCTCGCCGAAGCAGGGCAGCATGGCGGCCAGCGCTTCGGGGCAGATGGCGGTAGTGGCGGCGTTGTCCATGTAAATACGATCCATCATTTTGTTTCCTCCGTAACATTTTCAATAGGACGCAGATTTTGGCGCAGGATATCGGAAAGGGTGATGCGGCCGAGCAGGGCGTTGATTTCTCCCGTCAGGTATTCCCACACGCCCCGGGCGGGACAGTCGCCGCTGTGGGCGCAGGGCGGCCGGTCCGATTCGGTCACGCAGTCCGCAAAGCGCAGGGGCCCTTCCATGGCTTCCAGCATTTCCCTTACCGTAATATTTTCCGGTTCCCGGGAAAGCAGGTAGCCGCCCTGGGTGCCTCGCACGGTGCTCACCAGTCCGGCCCGGCGAAGCGAACCCAACAGCTGCTCCAGATATGCTTCCGGCAGGTTCAGCTCCCCGAAGGCTTTCAGGCTCTGGGGCCCTTCCCCGTGCCGCCGGGCCAGAAAAATCATGGCGTACAGCCCGTACTTCCCTTTGGTGGACAGCCTCATAAAGTCCCCCCTTCAGAATCCCGATCGTTTTTGTCGGGTTTACAGAAGAAGGATAACACGGCAAAGAGAAAAAGTCAATACGCCTATCAAAATAATCGGCAAAAAGAACTATTCCTGTATTTTTGTATGCAAACTGCACTTTCTTTGTATATTGATTGCAAAATTTCAATTTTTATGCTAATGTTCTACTTACCGTGAGAACCGGCGGAGGGCCGGGCTCTTCATGAAATCCAAGGGAAGGGAGAAACTACCATGAAGAAAATCGTTTCCTTATTGCTTTGCATGGCGCTGCTGCTCGGCATGACCGGCGCCGTGGCGGAAGACGAGGTCACGTATACCACGCTGTACAGCGGCGAAGTGACCACCCTGAACTATCTGATCACCGCCAGCACCAATGAATTCGGCCTGGCGGCCAACCTGATCGACACCCTGGTGGAATACGACAACTACGGCCAGATCCAGCCCTCCCTGGCGGATTCCTGGACCATCAGCGAAGACGGCCTGACCTACACCTTCCACATCCGGGAAGGCGCCTCCTGGGTGAAGGCCGACGGCACCTATTACGCCGACGTGACGGCGGACGACTTCGTGGCCGCCGCCAAGTACATCCTGGACGCCAGCCACGCCTCCTCCACGGCGGACATCCTTTACGGCCTGATCGCCGGCGCGGAAGCTTACTACAACGGCACCGCCGCCCCCGAAGAGGGCAAGGAGCCCGCTCCTGTGATGGAATGGGACACCGTGGGCGTGAAAGCCCTGGATAAGAACACCCTGGAATACACCCTGATCGCCCCCACCCCCTACTTCCTGTCCAGCACCACCTATGTGTGCTTCATGCCGGTCTGCGAAGCGTTCCTCAACGAAATGGGCGATAACTTCGGCCTGGCTACCGGCAACGACACCCTGCTTTACAACGGCGCTTACGTGCTGTCCGAATTCAAGCCCCAGGAACGCACCGTGCTTTCCAAGAACGCCGCCAACTGGGACGCTGATAAGGTGTACATCGACAAGATCGACCAGATCTACAACAAGGAAGCTGCCAGCGTAGCGCCCAAGTATTTCCTGGACGGCACCATCGACGGCTTCGCCGTGGACAACGCCCT
>CACWWM010000248.1 GCA_902764565.1 uncultured Eubacteriales bacterium | reverse complement strand
GCGGGTGCCGTCGGGGGAAGGGCAGGGCCCTACCGGCAGCGCCAGGATGCGGAACTGCACGCCGTACACCACAGCGGTGACGGCGGTATCCGCAAGGCCGTTCCGCAGATAAAAGGCCAGGCGGCGTTCCCGGACGTTCCGCTCCGCCTCATCCTCCGCGCAGGCGGGATCGTCCACCTCCAGCAGCACCGCATCCATGCCGGACAGGTGCCCGGCCATCAGCGCCTGGAGGAACGCGCTGCCGACGCCCGTGCCCCGAACCTCCTTTTTCACGGCGAGATAATCAAAGAGGGCAATTCCCTTCAGCCTGATAAAAAAGGCGTAGGCCAAAATCTCCTCCCCGGCCAGGGCTCCCCAGCAGATATATTCTCCCCGGCTGAGCGCCCGCTCGATGGCGCTCAGGGGCTTGATTTCGGCGGGAGGAAAATCCTCCCGCAAACGCCCTTCGTACAGGGCGCGGATCTGGGCCAGGGTCAGTTCTTTTACGGCAAACGGCTGCATGGCGTTCTTCCTTCCGGCGTTTTTCCTTATTTTATCACGGGCCGCCCCGCCCGGCAATCGGGCGCGTGAACGGAATGTAAATTTTTCCTTCAAGGATTTGCCAAACCGAAATAATATGTTATAATGCAGAGTGGGTTTTGGTACGGAACGCCAAAGCCCCCTGTACGATGGAAAAAGCTGGAGGTCATTCAAGGTGAAATTCCGTTCATTATTCTCCCTGGCGCTGGTGCTGTGCTTTCTGTCCGCTCCCGCCGCCCAGGCGGCGCAGAAGCGCAATGTGCTGTACGAAGGCATCATCACCCGCCGCTATCCCAAAAGTTATACCAACGTTTACGACAGAATGGATTCCGAAAACGGCAAGGTGGTCAAAACCATGAGCGCCGGGAACAGCATCCAGATCCTGGACGTTTATCCCGGCTGGGTGTCCATTCAATTGGGCAGCGGCGTGGGCTATGTGATGCGCCACCGCATCGACGTGACGAGCAATCCCGATCCCATCACCACGCCCAACTACCCCATCGTAGCTATGCCTTATTACGCGGTGATCGATCGGGACGTGGAAGTAAAGGCCGATAAAAGCGCCGAGAGCGAAACCCTGTCCCTGCTGACCGAGGGGGCGCGGGTAGCCATCGAGGGCTTTGAGGACGGCTGGGCCGTGGTGATCCACAAGCGGGTTTACGGCTACATTAACACCAACGATCTGACCGAGATCCTGCCCGTGGCTTCCACCGTGGAAACGGCGGACGCCGAAACGCCCATCGCCGTGTTCAATTCCTTCTATAATGATAACCCGGACCGCATCGTCAACCTGGGCGTATGCTGCAAATATATCAGCCATGTGGTGCTGCCCGGCCAGACCATGAATTTCAATAACGACGTAAGCCCCTTCAGCGCGGCCAACGGCTACCGCCTGGCCCCGGTGCTGAAGGACGGCGAAACCAAGATGGGCTACGGCGGCGGAAGCTGCCAGGTGTCCAGCACGCTTTGGGACGCCCTGATGCAGCTGCCCGGCATCACCGTGCTGCGCCGCAATCCCCACGGCGATAACGCCGCCTCCTACCTGCCCCACGGCATGGACGCCGCCTCCGGCACCAATACCCAAAACTTCATTTTCCGCAACGATTACGATTTCCCCATCCGCATCGACGCCTCCACCCACGATCTGGCGCTGTTCGTTGCGATCTATAAGGAGATGTAAGGCCCCATGAAACGCTTTCTGGCGCTGATGATGCTTTTGGCCCTGTTCAGCGCTGCCGCGCCGGGCAGGACGGAAACCGCGCCCGAAGCGCTTTACACCGTCCGCACCCGGGTGGCTTCCATTGTCTTTGAACAGTGGGACGGCACGGAGGGCGTCAACCAGATCGGCACCATCCCCAAAGGGCGGCGGGTATCCGTGCTGGCGCTGAACCCTACCTTCGCCCTGGTTTCCTATGGCGAAGATAAGGTGCAGGGCTATGTCCGCCGGGTGTGCCTGGAAGACCCCAAGACGGTGAACAAGGCCGTTACGCCCCCCTACGGCGTGGATTTCAACCATTTCCTGGCCGTGATAGCGGCCGACGACGCGCCCGTGACCACCGCCCCCGGCGGCGGAGAAACCCTGATTACCCTGCACAGCGGCGCGCGGGTTTCCTTTATCGCCTTTGAAAACGGCTACGGAAAGCTGATCTATCACCGGCAGTATGGCTATATCGATTCCCGGCTGCTGGGCGAAATGCTGACCGTGTACAGCGATCCGGAAACGGCGGGCACCGACGCGCCCATCGCCTCCTACACGTCCTTTTACAAAATCACCACGGACGAATCCAACCTGAACCGCATGGCCAACATTGCCACGGCCTGCCAGAAGCTGTGCGCCTTTTCGCTGCTTCCCGCCGCGAACCTGAACTTCAACCGGGATATGGGCCCCTACCGGGCCAGCAGCGGCTATAAACCCGCCGGGGTGCTGGTGAACGGCGAATTGCAGCAGGGCTACGGCGGCGGCACCTGCCAGGTGTCCAGCACGCTGTACAACGTGGTGCTGCAATTGCCGGGGCTCACGGTGCTCCAGCGCCGGGCCCACGGCGAAAACGGGGCCAGCTATCTGCCCATCGAAATGGACGCCGCCGTGGGCAATTCGTCGCTGAATTTCCGTTTCCGCAACGATTATCCCTTCCCCCTGCGCATCGACGCTTCCAGCCAGGACGGCGCGCTGACCATCGCTTTTTACAGGGCGGAATGAAAGCCTCTTTCCCCGATCAAAATAGGGGCTCCCGGTGTTTCGGGAGCCCCCAGACTGTCGACAAAGCCCTGGGGAAGTATGAAGGGGCCTCAGCCCCTTCATCAACAATCCGCAGGCGGCGGCGTGTACGTCGCCGAGGAGCAAATGAAATTTGCTTCCTATATCAATTTCTGGCCGTAAAATGAGTGGTTTCGGCCCAGCAGGTCGAAACCGCCATTTTACAAGAAATTGATGCACCCCATCGAAAGACTGCTTTAGCTGTCTTTCGATGGCAGAGCATCGACTTTGTCGATGCTCTGAGGGGCTCCCGGTGTTTCGGGAGCCCCTTCTTCATTCAATTTTATTCGTTTTCCGTCGGGGCCTCTCCGGCCTCCGCGGTGCTCCAGCCCTCGTTGGTTTCATACGCCGCCATATCATGCAGCAGCTTTTCCATGGCTTCCTCGGGCTGCATGCCGGCGATTTCCGCCCGCAGGCGCTCCGCCAGCTTGATTTCTTCCTCGGTTTGCAGCCATTCATTGTGAATGGTGCCGCAATCCGCCGCCTGCATCACCGGCTGGCCGTTCTTTCCGCGCAGGAAGGCGCAGGTCATGTTGCTGTTGCCCCGGAATTCACGCAGGATGGCCTGATCCAGGTCGTTCGCCGTATCGCCCGTGATGGTGGCGATAATGGTCAGGCTGCCCGCCTCCCGGGTGTTGCGGGCCGCGCCGAAAAAGCGCTTGGGCTTGTTCAGCGCCCCGGCGGCCAGGCCGCCGCCCATGGTGCGCGCCGTCTGGGGCGCGATCACGTTGCAGGCCCGGGCCAGCCGCGTCAGGCTGTCGGCCAGGATAATCACGTCCTTTTTCTGCTCCACCATGCGCATGGCCCTCTCCAGGGCCAGCTCCGTCACCCGCACCTGATTGTCGGCGGGCTCGTCGAAGGTGGAATAGATCACTTCGGCCTTTACGGCTTCCTTGATCTCGGTCACTTCCTCGGGCCGCTCGTCCACCAGCAGCATCATCATCTGTGCCTTGCCGTAATTGCGGTTGATGGCCGCGCCCAGCTTTTTGAGCAGCGCCAGCCGATCCACCCGGGGCCCGCATACCACCATGGCCCGCTGGCCGAAGCCGATGGGGCACAGCACGTCGATCAAGCGGAGCATGGGATCGTTTTCCCGCTTGCCCGTCAAGGTGATGCGCTTCTTGGGATAAATGGGCGTCAGATCTTCAAAGCGGGGCCGCGTGGGCATTTCTTCCGGCACCGCGCCGTTCACTTCGGTAATATACAGCATGGCGCAGTAACGATCCTGCTCCCGCTGGGGGCGGGTCTTTCCGGCGATATGGTCGCCGGTGCGCAGGTTGAACCG
>CACWWM010000247.1 GCA_902764565.1 uncultured Eubacteriales bacterium | reverse complement strand
CTGTACTTCCGCTTCACCCGGGCCGGCGTGCAGCTGCTTTCCTGGCAGTTCTTTTCCCCCATCCAGGGGCAGTGAGGGAAGCAGTCTGCCCACCGGCAGCGATTTTCCCGACCCCGACGTGATCCGGCCGGACGATACCTGCTATCTGGCGAGCACCACCATGCTCCTTTCCCCCCGGCATCGCCGGGGATTTTGAAAGTTTCTTCTCGTTTTTGCTCTTTTTTGTTATTTTTCTATTGTAAATCCTGCGCGTATCCTTTATAATACAGCCGGAAACCGCCAAAATAACTGCATGACCGCATGAAAAGGAGCGTGACAGCCCATGAAAGCCATCCTCAATGGCCGGGTACTGCTGCCTGACTGTGAAGTCCGCGGAAAAGCCCTCCTGTACGGGCAAAAAATCATCAGCCTCACCGACCCGGACACCGCCAGGGCCCAGGCGGATGAGATCATCGACGCCCAGGGCGCTTACGTGGCTCCGGGCTTGGTTGACGTGCACATTCACGGGTACAGCGGCGTGGACGTGTCCGACAACAACCCCGACGATATCCGCAAAATGGCCCGCGGCCTGCTGGCCAACGGCGTCACCGCCTTCCTGCCCACCACCCTGACCGTAGCATGGGAAACGCTGGAAAGCGTTTGCTGCCACGTGCGGAAGCTGATGGAAGAAAGCCTCTCCCCCGATTTTGACGGGGCGCAGATCGCGGGCATGCACATGGAAGGGCCCTTCATCAACCCCGCCAAGAAGGGCGCGCAGAACGAAGCCTATATCCTCAAGCCGGACGCGGACAAGGTGCTGCCCTTCCGGGACGTAATCAAGGTGATCACCTTCGCCCCGGAAATGCCCGGCGGCCTGGAATTCACCCGCCGTCTGCGCCAGGAAACGAACATCGCCCTTTCCATCGGCCACACCAGCGCCAATTTTGACCAGGCCATGGACGCCATCCACGCGGGCGTGATGCGCAGCACCCACACCTTCAACGCCATGACGCCCCTCATGCACCGGGACCCCGGCGTGGTGGGCGCGGCGCTGAACAGCGATATTTACACCGAGCTGATTCCAGATACCTTCCACGTGAGCAAGGGCATTTTCCCCATGATGACACGGCTCAAGGGCAATAAACTGGTGCTGATCACCGACGCCCTGCGCTCCGCCGGCATGCCGGACGGGGAATACGAAAACGGCGGTCAGGTGTTCGTGCTCAAGGGCATCGAGTGCCGCCTGAAGGACGGCACCATCGCGGGCAGCGTATTAAAGCTCAATCAGGGCGTGCGCAACCTGCGGGATTACGGCTATCTTCCCCTGTACGCCGCCGTGCGCGCCGCTTCCCTGAACGCCGCCGAATCGGCCCATTTGGACGATCGCAAGGGCTCCCTCACTCCCGGCAAGGACGCCGATATCATTTTGATGGACGAAGACTGCAACGTGCTCAGAACCATCGTGCGGGGCGTTTGCAAGTTCGTATGCTAAGGCGAGAAAAAAAGGAGGCAATCACAATGCAGCTCAAAGTGCCCGCTCCTCTGGACCCCGGTTTTCGCCCCCTGGAAGTCGAAGCCCGCGCCTATGAAAAGGACGTGGCGGCCAGCGGCAAAGGCGTGCCCTTCGGCGTGCTGATCGTGCGCAATCAGGGCTACTGCGATCATTACAGGATGAACATTTTCCCCGACGGTCAGGACGCGCGCACCGTGCCCCTGCTGGATCGGATCATCAAAACCCTGCTGTGGGCCCGGGGCGGCTACCGCATCGTCGCCTTCGGCTCCAAGGAAGTGTATGAACACCTGAAAGCCGCCTATCAGGCGGGCGGGGAACGCGCCTTCGACGCGGACTTTATGTCCACCGTGTACGAACGGCCCTTTGAAGTGGCCCAGGCCGAAAAGATGGAGGACGTGCTCGTCACCCGTTCCTCCGCGGGCAGCGTGGGCCGTCACTTGGAGGGCTGCCGCATCGGCTTCGACGCGGGCGGCAGCGACCGCAAGGTGTCCGCCGTGATCGACGGGGAAGCGGTGTATTCCGAAGAAGTGGTGTGGTTCCCCAAGACCACCTCCGACCCGCAGTACCACTACGACGGCATCCTGTCCGCCATGAAGGCCGCCGCCAGCCATATGCCCCGGGTGGACGCCATCGGCGTTTCCAGCGCGGGCGTGTACATCGACAACAAGGTAATGGTGGCTTCCCTGTTCCTGAAGCTGAGCAAGGAGGACTTCCAGAAGCACGCCAAGACCATGTACATCGACGTGGCCAAGGAAATCGGCGCGCCCCTGGAGGTGGCCAACGACGGCGACGTGACCGCCCTGGCCGGGGCCATGGAATTGGGCGTGGGCAACGTGCTGGGCATCGCCATGGGCACCAGCGAAGCGGGCGGCTATGTGGACAAGGATATGAACATCACCGGCTGGCTGAACGAGCTGGCTTTCGCCCCCGTGGACTTCAACCGGGACGCCATGGTGGACGAATGGAGCGGCGATTGGGGCTGCGGCGTCAAGTATTTCAGCCAGGACGGCGTGATCAAGCTGGCCCCCGCCGCGGGCATCGCCCTGGATGAAAGCCTCTCCCCCGCCGAAAAGCTCAAGGTCGTGCAGAAGGAAATGGCCGCGGGCAACCCCGAAGCCGCCAAGATCTATGAATCCATCGGCGTGTATTTCGGCTACACCCTGGCCTGGTACAGCCGCTTCTATACCATCGACCACGTGCTCATCATGGCCCCATCCTGCTGAAAAAAGCCCAGGAAGTGCTGGACACCGAATTCCCCGAGCTGGCCCGGCGCATGCAGCTGCACATTCCCGACGAGGCCAGCCGCCGCGTGGGCCAGAGCGTGGCCGCCGCCAGCCTGCCGTGCATCGGTTAATCAGCATGGCAAAGCAAGAGAAAACCAACGTAATGCGCACCCTGGAACGCCTGAAAATCCCCTATCGGGAGCATTTTTACGGCGATACCGGGGCCATCAGCGGGGTGGACGTGGCCGCCGTTTTGGGGGAGGACCCCAAGCGCGCCTTCAAAACCCTGGTGACGGTGGCAAAAAGCCGCAATCATTACGTGTTCATGATTCCCGTAGCGGAAGAGCTGGATTTGAAAAAAGCCGCCGCGGCGGTGGGCGAAAAGGCCCTGGAAATGCTGAAAAGCAAGGAGCTTTTGCCCCTGACCGGCTATGTGCACGGCGGCTGCTCCCCCATCGGCATGAAAAAGCAGTTCCGCACGGTGATCCACGAAACGGCGGCGGATTTTGCCACGATCATGTTCAGCGCGGGCAAAATCGGCTGCCAGGTGGAATGCTCCCTGGCAGATCTGCGAAAAGCCCTGCCCGTGGAGCAGGCCGACGTGATTGTGGACAATTAGAGATATTATTTGCGGGGGAAACCGCTCTTTCAGGGTGAAAGAGCGGTTTCCCCCGCGCCCCTTTCCGAGAAAGCCACCTTATCAGGCAGCATTCACCGCTATGATTTCTCATCATGAAACGCAGCCCCGACAGGCCATTCTGTCGGGGCTGCATTACAGTTAAAATCTTTATTTCAGCATTACCCTGGCCTCATAAGGATACAAGAATCCTTCTTTGTGCTCCGGATAATTGGAAATCAGCTCTTCGCCCATTTTGTCTGTGGACAGGACGCAGGGCACGGTTTTGTCCGTCCAGTTGCACAGCACGGTCAGTTCCTTGCCGTCCAGCGCCCGGCGATAGGCGTACACGTTAGCGTCGTTTTCCAGCAGCGGGATAAATTCGCCGTACACGATAATATCGTGGGTATGGCGCAGGGCGATGAGCTTTTTGTAGTAATGGAACACGCTGTCCGGGTCCTTCAGGGCCTTTTCCGCGTTGATTTCCAGGTAATTGTTGTTGACGGGCAGCCAGGGCGTGCCGGTAGTGAAGCCCGCGTTGGGCTGACTGTTCCACTGCATGGGGGTGCGGGCGTTGTCCCGGGCGATTTTGGCGAACCACCGAAGCATATCCGTGGCGCTGACCCGGCCGGACAGCACCCACTGCTTCCAGGCGTTGTGCACTTCCACGTCCTGGTACTGATCGATGGACTTAAAGTAGATATTGGTCATGCCCAGTTCTTCGCCCTGGTACACATAGGGCGTGCCGCGCATCATGTGAATCAGGGTGCCCAGCATCTTGGCGCTCTTTTCCCGCCACAGGGGGCTGTCGTTGCCGAAGCGGCTCACCTGCCGGGGCTGGTCGTGGTTGGTCAGGTACACGCTGTTCCAGGCCTTCCCCTGCATGGCCACCTGCCAACGGTTCAGCACCTCGCGCACCTCCGCCAGGGGGCCGCCGTGGTCGCTCCACTTGCCCATTTCGGTATGGTCGCAGATGCCGTCGGTATGCTCGAAGCAGAAGGACATGTTCAGTTCGCTGCCGTCATCGTTGGCATAGCGGATGGCGTCCGCCGGGGTGCCGCCGCACTCGCCCACGGTGAGCAGATCGTACTTGTCCAGCACCCTCTCCCGCATTTCCTTTAGATACCGGTGTGTGGTTTCCGTATGCTGGCAGGAGGGCGCGAAATCGCCGTACAGCGCGCCGGGATACACCGGGCCGTCGTTGTAATTCTCCTTGCCGATCATGCTGATCACGTCCATGCGGAAGCCGTCGATGCCCTTTTTGCACCACCAGGCCATCATATCGAAAATTTCATCCCGCACCTTGGGATTGGCCCAGTTCAGATCCGGCTGCTGCTTGGTGAACAGGTGCAGGTAATACTGCCCCGTCGTTTCGTCCAGCTGCCAGGCGGAGCCGGAGAAGCAGCTGCCCCAGTTGTTGGGCTCGCCGCCGTCCACGCCGTCCCGCCAGATATAATAATCCCGGTAGGGATTATCCTTGCTCTTGCGGCTTTCCACAAACCAGGCGTGTTCCTCGGAAGAATGATTCACCACCAGATCCATCACCAGCTTCATGCCCCGGGCATGGATGCCGGAAAGCATCCGGTCAAAATCCTCCATGGTGCCGAATTCCTTCATAATGGCGCAGTAATCGGAAATATCGTAGCCGTTGTCATAGTTGGGGGAAGCAAAAAAAGGACTGCACCAGATCACGTCCACCCCTAATTCCTTCAAATAATCCAGGTGTTCGGTCACGCCGTTCAGATCGCCGATGCCGTCGCCGTTGGAGTCCGCGAAGGAACGGGGATAAATCTGGTATACCACTGCTTCCTTCCACCAAGCCCGCTTGTCCGCTTTCATGGAAATCCTCCTTTAATCAACAATATGAAGCTCAAAACAGATGCTGTTCCAACCTTTATCATTTTACAGGATAAAGGGGTGGAAAACAAGTCCAAAAACACATAAATCGCAAAAGAACTTGAAAAATCCTTCACATTCCGGTATAGTAAGCGCAAACGGCGTTTGTATCTTCATCCGGAAAGGACGGACGGCCATGAACGGCGATTTGCTTCTTGAAATCCAGGTGAAAACCCTGCCCTCCCAGCGGGTGAACGGCAGCACCCGGGATATCCTGATGATTCCCTTTACCGGCACGGCGGGCGGGCCCTGGTTTACGGGCCGGGTGATCGGCCCCGGCGTGGACACCCAGAACATCCAAAAGGACGGAAAAGCCGTCCTCTCCGCCCGCTATATGCTGGAAGGCACGGACAAAAGCGGCCAAAGCTGCCGCATTTTCATCGAAAACCAGGGCAGCTTTGATACCGGCTTTACGCCCACGGTCGTTACCGACAGCGCGCTGCTTTCCGATTGGGAAACGGCTGCTCTGCGCGCCACGGTGGACGTGGTGCCCGGCGGCGTGGCGGTGCGCGTCTTCCGGGAAGGAGCGCGGCCATGAAACCCTATCTGCATCGGGTACACTATTATGAAACGGACATGATGGGCGTGGTGCATCACGCCAACTACGTCCACTGGATGGAGGAGGCGCGCATCGACTTCATGGATCAGCTGGGCTTTCCCTACGCGGCCATGGAGGAAAAGGGCGTGATCTCCCCCGTGAAAGCCGTTTCCTGCGAATACAGGCGCCCCTGCACCTTTGGGGACGAAATCCGCGTTATCGTAAGCGTTTCGGATTTCAACGGCGTGGTGCTGGGAATCAAGTATCAAATGGAGAAGACTTCGGACGGCGAAACGGTGTGCGAAGCCCGCTCCGAGCACGTATTTTTAAACAGGGAAGGGCGCTTCGTGCGCTTAAAGCGCGAAATGCCGGCATTCTGCGCCGCCCTGGAAGCGCTGATTCAGGAGGACAAAGACCCATGAGCAAAACCATTCTTGAAACGGAACGGCTGATCCTGCGGGAATACGAACAGGCCGATTATGACGCCCTGTATCCCCTCCTGTCCGACCCGGAAACCATGCAGTATTACCCCAAGCCCTACGATGAAAAGGGCGTGCAGCGCTGGCTGGATTGGAGCATGGACAACTACCGCCGGTACGGCTTCGGCCTCTGGGCGGCCATCTTAAAGGAAACCGGGGAATTTGTGGGCGACTGCGGCCTGACCATGCAGCAGATCGACGGGGAACAGCTGCCCGAAGTGGGCTATCACATCCGCAAGGAACGCTGGCGGCAGGGCCTGGGCAAGGAAGCCGCCCGCGCCGTGCGGGACTGGGCCTTTGCCCACACGGATTATCAATGCCTGTATTCCTACATGAACGCCGCCAACCTCCCCTCCCGCGCTACCGCCGCCGCCAACGGCATGCGGTTCGTCAAGGAGTTTGACGATACCCAATGGGGCCACAAAACCGCTGTGTACGCCATTTCCCGGAAGGAGTGGGAGGAACGATAGTTTAACAGGGGGCTTCTTCAGCCCCCTGTACCCCTGAACCAGGAGATTTCATCTCCTGGACCTCTATTGCGGATGCTGCTTGATT
>CACWWM010000246.1 GCA_902764565.1 uncultured Eubacteriales bacterium | reverse complement strand
GGCGCGTCCCTCCGGGACGCCGTTTCCGCCCTGGTGGACGCGGGGGAAAAGAAAAACGCGGTCTACGCCGCGTCGCTGAAAGTGAAGGAATATGTAGACGTTTAATGGACGCGTTAAGTCCGTAAAGCTTACGAGGCAGGGGGCTTCTTCAGCCCCCTGAACCCCTGAACCAAAGGACTTCGTCCTCTGGACACCAATAGGCGAATATGCTTCATTAAGGAAACAAGCGACTTCTGCCCGTTGCGCTGGGAACACAAAAGTTTGAGGCTTCTGGCCCATAGAAAACCGAGAAAATCCCAGGGAGAAAGCGAGCTTTCTGCCCTGGGATTATTCTTCGGTTTTCCCCGGATGCTTTGCATCCGGGCTGGCCGCTTTCAGCGACCGGGCCAGAAGCCTGGTGGCGTCAAGCAGTACCCGTTCATGAGGGTCCAGGGAAATCATTTCCCTGGCGCGGGGTCTGGGGCCGCGGAGGCCCCAGCGTTCCCCCACTGCCTTTTCCGTCCTTTCTACTCAAACTCCATGCACCCCAAGGCCAGCAGCAGGGCGCGGTCGGCCTGATCGCCGGGGGAGAGGCCTAAGGCTGCACGGGCGGCGACGACGGCCCGGCGGGTGGAAGCGCCGAAAACGCCGTCCGCGCCGCCGTAGAGGAAGCCTTTTTGCATCAGGCGAAGCTGCAATTGGCGCACGTCGGCGCCCCGATCCCCTTCGCGGAGGGTGCGCAGGCCCCAATTCAGGGGGCCGTAGGGGCCGCCCTCGATAACCACCCGGGTGCCGGCGGGCACCATGGCGTAGAGCGTTTCCGCGTCGCTCACGCTCATGCGGATGCAGCCGTGGGAAGCGTTTTTGCCGATGGAATTGGGCTTATTGGTGCCGTGGAGACCATAGCTGCCCCAGGGCACGTTCAGGCCCAAAAAGCGGGTGCCGAAGCCGGAAAGATCGGTCATGAACCGGGATGTGACGCGGAACGCGCCGATGGGGGAGGGCGTGTCCCCCGTGCCCGAGGCGATGGGAAACACCGCCGCCGCTTCCCCGTTTTCGTATACCGTCAGGCGCTTGCTGTCCAGTTCCACCCAAATCAGCATCCGTTCCGGCCCTGCCGAGGCGGGAAGGACAGCCGCTTTTTCTTCCCGCGCCCATCCCCACATGAGCAGCGCCGCCACCCCCAGCGCCGCCAGGCTCCACCGCCTGCGCATACCGCATACACCTCCCCGGCAGGATATGCGGCGGAATAGGAAATGATGCGAGAAATCAGGGGCCTCTGCGGCCCCTGAAACCCCGCAGCAGGGGTCTTCGCCCCCTGCACCCCGTCAAGCAATCAGCAAACACGAAAAAACTAACAATTTGCGACTGTCTGGAAAAGTTATATTGCAAGCTCCTGGGCAAAGAAAAACGAGGATATGACCAGGAAAAAGCGAGCTTTTTTCCTGGCATATTCCTCGTTTTTCAGGTGCGCATCGCGCACCTATGGGCGGCTTTGCCGCCCGCCCAGGAGCAACGGTAGGCGACCTGGAGATGGGTCCAGGGCCCAGACAGGCCCTGGTTCGGGGGTTTGGGGGCTGAAGAAGCCCCCATATCTTTTATACCGGCATGGTGTCGTCTTTCTTGTCGTAGGCGGCGGGGTCGGCCTTGAGCTGCTGCGCCTGACGCCACTGGAAGAACTTGGTCGCCACCTGGGGGAACAGGGCGTAGGAGAGCACGTCCTCTTCCTGCTGGCTGTACTGCCGGATTTCCTTGCGGTAGCCCTCCAGCTCGGGGGCGATGTCGTCGGCGGGGCGGTGGGTGATCACCTTTTCGTCGCCGATGCACTTCCTGCGCACGTCCTCGTTAACAGGGGCGGGCAGACGGCCATATTCGCCCTTCAGCAGGCCCTTGCTTTCCTTGGTGACCATCTTGTAGCGTTCGCCGCCCAGCACGTTCATGACGGCCTGGGTGCCCACGATCTGGCTGGTGGGGGTGACCAGGGGCGGATAGCCGAAGTCCTTGCGCACCCGGGGCACTTCTTCCAGCACGGCGTAGTATTTGTCCATGGCGTTGGCCTGCTTGAGCTGGCCGATCAGGTTGGACAGCATGCCGCCGGGCACCTGATACTGGAGCGCCTTGGCGTTGACGGACAGCACCTTGTCCGGGTCGCGCCAGCCGTCCTTGGTGAGGCGCTCGGCCACGCCGCGGAAATGCTCGGCGATCTTGGCCAGCAGTTCTTCGTCCAGGCCGGTATCGTACTCGGTGCCCTTGAGGGCCGCCACGATGGATTCGGTGGCGGGCTGGCTGGTGCCGCCGCCCAGGGGGGACAGGGCCGTGTCGATCACGTCCACGCCCGCTTCCACGGCCTTGATGACGGTCATGGAGCCGGTGCCGGCGGTGTTGTGGGTATGCAGCACGATGGGCAGCTTGGTGTTGGCCTTCAGCTTCTTGATCAGGGAATAGGCGTTGAAGGGAAGCAGCAGGCCCGCCATATCCTTGATGCAGATCAGGTCCGCGCCCATGGCCTCGATTTCCTTGGCAAGGTTTACGAAGTATTCCTCGGTGTGCACCGGGGAGGTGGTGTAGCTCATGGCCACTTCCGCCGCGCCGTTGTACGCCTTGCAGGCCTTCACGGCCTTTTCCATGTTGCGCAGGTCGTTCAGGGCGTCGAAAATGCGGATGATGTCGATGCCGTTGTCGATGGACTTTTTCACGAAGTAGTCCACCACGTCGTCGGCGTAGTGCTTATAGCCCAAGATGTTCTGCCCGCGCAGCAGCATTTGCAGCTTGGTGTTGGGCAGAGCCTTGCGCAGCTGGCGCAGGCGGTCCCAGGGGTCCTCGTTCAGGAAGCGCAGGCAGCTGTCAAAGGTCGCGCCGCCCCAGCATTCCAGGGAGAAGTAGCCCACCTTGTCCAGCTTTTCGCAGGCGGGCAGCATTTCATCCAGCCGCATGCGCGTGGCCGCCTGGCTCTGGTGCGCGTCGCGCAGGATGGTATCGGTAATTTGAACTTTCGCCATGATGATTCTCCTTTTAAGCAAACTTCTTGCTCACCGTCAGTTCTACCGCTCCGCCGCGAATGCTGACCTTGATCGTGTCCGCCAGCTTCTTTAAGGTAGAATGTTCATAGCCGTCCCATTCAGGGTCGCTGCACACGATTGTGTGTTCGTTCTGACCATCGTATACATACTGATTGTTTTGCTTTACTTCGACCACCATGGTTTCCTCAAAAATATCCCGCAGCATTCCAAGGAAGCTCTTGGCCGCCTCATTTTGCCGGGAAGTGGCAACGGACAGCAGAAGCATGCGCTTTTCCATATCCATCGCGGTGTTAGCAGACACATGCAAATCATACTGCGACCCACTGAACTCGATCCAGAAGGAGGCCTCAATTTCGCCTGTAATGCTTCTCACCAGGCTCAGCACTTCCTCCGTGCACAGCTGGAGACGCAGGGAATCCTTTTGATTCAAGCCCTTGTAGGCGGCAACCTTTTGCGCTTCTTTCACCGCTTCGGAAAATCCATGCTCCTGATTGTCAATCTTGATAACATCCGATTTCATTGTCCGGCACTCCTTTCGCTTTTGCGTTATTCAATGGTCAAAATATCGGCAAACCCGGTCACCTCGAAAACTTCCATCACGATTTCGTTGGCACGAATCACCTTCATGCCGCCCTTTTGGGCCATGACCTTGTGGGCGGAAAGCAGCACCCGCAGACCGGCGGAAGAAATGTATTCCAGCTTGGCAAAATCCAGGGTCAAGCTTTCAGCGCCGGGCATGGATTGATTCAGTTCCGCTTCCAGCTCCGGGGCGGTGGTGGTATCCAAACGGCCTTCCAGGGCAATTTCAAGATTGGTCCCATTCTGATGCTTGGTAATAGTCATATTTTTTCCCTCCTCTGATTGATGTATCTTGTTTTTCAAAAAGTGCTTAAAGTCCAGCGCGCGGATTTCAGCCCGGGCAAGCGCTCAAAGCGCCCGCATTTTTCGCGGCGCGCGACACTCTGTCCTTGTGTTTTTAACCGAACATGCTCAGCAGCACACCCGCCGCGATGGCCGAACCGATCACGCCCGCCACATTGGGGCCCATGGCGTGCATGAGCAGGAAGTTGGCGGGGTTTTCCTTCTGGCCCACCATCTGGGA
>CACWWM010000245.1 GCA_902764565.1 uncultured Eubacteriales bacterium | reverse complement strand
GTCAGGCACAGCACGCCCTTTTCCATGCACGCCGCCAGCACCTGACCGGCGGGCTTTTTGGTTTTCAGGCCGATCATCAGGCCCAGGCCGGTGACGGCCTGGATGCCGGGCGCGTCCTTGAACGTATCAAACAGATAGGCGCTCTTTTCCCGCACTTCCTGTAAAAAGGCTTCGTCCAGGCGGGAAAGCACGCTCAGCGCCCCGGCGCAGCAAACGGGGTTGCCCCCGAAGGTGGAGCCGTGGTCGCCAAAGCCCAGCACCTTTTCCACCTTGTCCCCCAGCAGCGCCGCCCCCAGGGGCAGGCCGCCGCCCAGGCCCTTGGCGGTGGACACGATATCCGGCCGGATGCCGTAGTGCATATAAGCGTACAATTGGCCCGTGCGGCCGTTGCCGGTCTGCACCTCGTCCACAATGAGCAGGATATCCTGTTCTTTGCAGATGTCCGCCACAGCCTGCACGTATTCCTTGGACAAGGGAATCACCCCGCCCTCCCCCTGCACGCACTCGATCATAATAGCGGCGGTGGGCTGCCGGGCGATCAGTTCCTTCAATTCCTGAATATCCTCCGCCGCCGCGTGCTGAAAGCCCGGCGTCAGGGGCTGGAACAGCTCGTGATAATGCTCCTGCCCGGTGGCGGCCAGGGTGGTGATGGTGCGGCCGTGGAAGCTGTTTTTCAGGGTGATGATGGTATACCGCTCCGGGCCGTACTTGTCCGCCGCGTACTTCCGGGCCGTTTTGATGGCGCATTCGTTGGCCTCCGCCCCGGAATTGCAGAAGAACACCTTTTTCATGCCGGTTTTCCGGCAGAGCATTTGGGCCAGCTCGGCGCAGGGGGCAGTGTAGTACAGGTTGGACATGTGCTGCACCTGATTGATCTGATCCGTGACCGCCTGCTTCCACTGCTCGTCCCCGATGCCGAAGGAGGTGACGGCGATGCCGCTGCCAAGATCGATGTATTCCCTGCCCTGGTCGTCCCTGACCACGGAGCCCTGACCGGACACGATCTGCACCGGGAAGCGCTTGTAGGTATTGGCGACGTATGCCGCGTCCATTTCCTTGATGTTCAAGCTTCGTCCCTCCTTAACCATGTGCCCGCGCCTTCGTTGGTGAGCAATTCCATCAAAATGGAATGGGGCACGCGCCCATCCATGATGACCGCGTTTTTCACCCCGGCGTTCAGGGCCGTCACGCAGCAGTCCACCTTGGGGATCATGCCGCCGGAAATGATGCCGGATTCCCGCAGCTCCCTGGCCTGGCTCAGGGTCATTTCCGGGATCAGGGTGCTGGGGTCGTCCTTATCCCGCAGAATGCCCGCGATATCCGTCATCAAAATCATGCGCTCGGCGCACAGGGCCCCGGCGATGTGGGCGGCGGCGGTGTCGCCGTTGATGTTGTAGGCGTTGCCCTGCCGGTCGCACCCGATGGTGGAAATCACGGGGATATAGCCGTTGTTCAGCAAATCGGTGATGGGTTTTTCGTGAATCTTCGTCACCGTGCCCACGTAGCCTAAGCGCGGGTCCTTGGGCGTGGCTTCGATGAGCCGCCCGTCCATGCCGGACAGGCCGATGGCCTTGCCGCCGTGCATTTCCAGCAGGTTCACCAGGGTTTTATTCACCTTGCCCGCCAGCACCATCTGCACAATGTCCACCGTTTCCTTATCGGTCACCCGCAGGCCGTCGATGAATTCCGCCTGCTTGCCCAGCCGGTTCATCAAATCGGTGATTTCCGGGCCGCCGCCGTGCACCAGCACGATCTTGACCCCGATCAGCCACAGCAGCACGATGTCCTCCATCACCTGCTGTTTCAGCTGCTCGTTCACCATGGCGTTGCCGCCGTATTTCACCACCACGATCTTGCCCGTGTACCGCTTGATGTAGGGCAAAGCCTGGGTCAGCACCTGCGCCCGCTGGGCGTTAGAGAATTCTGTATTCATGTCCGATAATCTCCATTGATCTTCACATAGTCATAGGTCAAATCGCAGCCCCAGGCCGTGGCTTCCTGATTGCCCATGTTCATGTTGCAGGAGAAGCGCACGGCCTTTTCGGAAAGGATTTTCAGGGCCTTTTCTTCGTCGAAGGCCTGGATGCAGCCGTTTTCATAGAAGCAAAGGGTATCTTGTTCCCCGTGGAGATGCACTTCGATCTTTGCGGGGTCAAAGTCCGGCCCGGCGTAGCCCAGGGCGCACAGGATGCGGCCGCAGTTGGCGTCCTTGCCGTACACCATGGCCTTGACCAGAGAGGAACCCACCACGGATTTGGCCAGGGTGCGGGCGTTTTCCTTGGTATCGGCGTTATACACCCGCATTTCCAGCAGATGGGTGGCCCCTTCGCCGTCCTCCGCCATTTTCACCGCCAGATCCCGGCAGATGGAAAAGAGGGCTTCGCAGAAGATATCATAGCTTTCATTCGTGTCGGCAATGGGCGCGTTGCCCGCCATGCCGTTGGCCAGAACCAGCAGGGTGTCGTTGGTGCTGGTATCGCCGTCCACGGTGATCATGTTGAAGGTGTCCGGCACGACGGCGCTCAGGGCTTTTTGCAGCAGCACCTGATCGATGGCGCAGTCGGTTGTAACGTAGCCCAGCATGGTGCACATGTTGGGATGGATCATGCCGGAGCCCTTGCTCATGCCGCCCATATGCACGGTGACGGCGCCGCCGTTCGCTGCCGGAAGGTCGAAGGTCACGGCAAATTCCTTGTTCACCGTGTCGGTGGTCATGATGGCCTTGCTGGCCGCCGTGCCCGCTTCCAGGGTATCGGACAGGGCGCCCGCCATGGTCTTGACCCCCGCCTGGATGCGGTCAAGGGGCAGGTTGGGCCCGATGACGCCGGTGGAGCCCAGCAGCACACTGCCCGCCGAAATACCCAGCGTGGCCCCCGCGAAATCGGCGGTCTTTTGGCAGATGTCCAGGCCCGTCTTGCCGGTGGCCGCGTTGGCGATCCCCGCGTTCATCACCACCGCCTGGGCGGATTTGTTCTTGTATACCACGTCCATATCCCACAGCACCGGCGCGGCCTTCACTTTGTTGGTGGTAAAGGTGCCCGCCACGGCGCAGGGGGCGCTGCTTACGATCATCGCCATATCCGTGCGGTTTTTGTATTTGATGCCCGCCGCGCAGCAGGCGGCCTTGAAGCCCTTGGGTGCGGTGACGCCGCCGGGAGCCCTGCAAATCTTCATGTTTTTCACCTATTCTTCTCCTATAAAATGCGTAATGTTTTCCGCGTTCAATACGAATTCGTAGTAGTTCACGTCCACCTGTTTCCAGCCGATCTGCTTCCAGAAGGCGTTGCCCCCGCCGTTTTTCGTAAACGCGATGAGCCCCACCTTGTTGATGCCCAACGCCTTTAACTGCTGCATGCAGTACCCCACCATACGGGTGCCGATGCCCTGCCGACGGAATTCCTCCGCCACGCACACGTGGTACAGCGCGCCCTGCCGCCCGTCGGAGCCGCACAGGATGGAGCCGATCACCCGCCCGTCCGCTTTCGCCACCACGCTGGTGGTAGGATTGCGGCGGATAAAGCGCACCACGTCCTCCCTGGAATCGTCCAGGGCCCGGATGCCGAAGCCCCGAATGGTCATCCACAGCGCCCGCACGGCGTCGTAGTCCGCTTCCGTCATGGGCAAAATCTGAACGTCCGCCATGGCTTACACCACCAGTCCGGCGGCTTCGTCCGCCCCCAGCAGCAGGTTCATATTCTGGATGGCGGCGCCGGACGCGCCCTTGCCCAAATTATCGAACCGGGCCACCAGCAGGAGGCGTTCCCCGCTGCCGGAAACGGTGATTTCCATATCGTCCCGCCCGGCGAAAGCCCCGGCGGAAAGGAACCCGCTTTCGCTTGCGTCCTTGGCAAAGCGCACAAGGCCCTTTTGATAATACTCCGCGTACACCTTTTCGATTGCCGCCTTGCCGCCCTTGACCTGATCGGCGAACAGCGGCACGGTCACTTCCATGCCCGCGTAGTACGGGGCCACGATGGGACGGGCAGGTGCTTGTGGTTTTGGGAAATGCCGTACTGCCTCGGCGCGTCCAGCAGAACGCTTCGGCCCTCGCCCTCGTATTCGGCGATCATCTTTTTGCCGCCGCCGGAATAGCCGGTAAGGGACGTGCAGGTGAGCTTTGCGTCCGCAGCTATCAGGCCCGCTTCCACAAGGGGCGCAATTACGGCGATGAAGCCGCTGGCGTGGCAGCCGGGATTGGCAATGCGCTTGGCGGCCTTGATCTTTTCCCGCAGGCCGCCGATTTCCGGGAAGCCGTATACCCAGCCCGCCGCAGTCCGGTGGGCCGTGGAGGTGTCGATCACCGCCGTATGTTCGTTTTCGATCAGACCCACCGCTTCCCGGGCCGCGTCGTCCGGCAGGCATAAAAATACGATATCCGCCTTGTTCATGGCTTCCTTCCGGGCCGCCGGGTCCTTGCGGTATTCCTCCGGCACCCGAAGCAGCTGAATATCCTGCCGCGCCGCCAGCCTTTCGGCGATCCGCAGGCCCGTGGTGCCCGCGCTGCCGTCAATAAACACGTTCTTCATCGTCGTTTCGTTTCCCCGTTCCGGCCCCGCCCGGGGCCTTCCTTCCGCACACGCTGTATAATTCGCATGCTTATTCACATATTATACAGATGTTATGGGATTTGTCAAGGGATCATTCATTAAAAATACATTTTACATGCAAATTTATGCACCCATGTGATATCCGGTAAAAAATGCGCAAGAAAACCCGGAACACGCGCTGAACGATTTTGTCAGCCGTATTCCGGGTTGTTCGTTCCGTTGAAGAAAAAGCATCAAACCAGGTTCAGGATCGCCACCAGAGAGGAGCCGATCATCAAAATTGCCAGGAACACGCAAAGCGCCCTGATCCAAAACTTTTTCCTGTCTTTTTGTTTCTGCGTAGCCATTCTCTTTCTTCCTTTCCTTCCGCGCGGTTACTTAAGTGGAACAAACTTTTATGCCTGCTGTGCCTCAAAAGCGTCGATGGCCCGGGCCAGCTGATCCGGGCAGGAGGTGCCGCCCCGGCACTGGATACCCCGCAGGTTTTCCTTTACTTCGTCGGCTTTGCGGCCGATCACCATTTTGGCCAGACCCTGGGTGTTGCCTTTGCAGCCGTTATGGAAGGCGCAGGCGGTGATTACGCCGTTTTCGATTTCCAGGTCGATCTGCGTGGCGCAGGTGCCCTTGGTTTTGTACTGAAACATGTTTTTTGCCCTCCGGCTTCTTTCTTCATCCGCGCCCGGCAGCTTCCTTCCGGGCGTCCCCCGCATTATAACACAGCAGGCCGAAAATATGCAAGAGAACCGGCGTAAAGCAACGATACAAAATAGCGAAGTTTTTTGAAAAAATGCAGTTTTCGTATTGACAAATCCGCCGGAATTTTGTATACTACCGGTTGCATCAATAGACTCCGCTAGCCCCGGGTGCTATTGTTACATCGCCGGAGGGTGCGACCATCACCGGAAGGCAGCCGAAAGTTTACCAGATTTCAAGGAGGAAATTCACTTGAACACCTATATGGCAAATGCGCAGAACGTAGAGCGCAAGTGGTATGTCGTTGATGCGAACGGCATGGTGCTTGGTCGTCTCGCCAGCCAGGTGGCCAACATCCTGCGCGGCAAGAACAAGCCCATCTATACTCCCCATGTGGATACCGGTGATCACGTGATCATCATCAATGCTGCTAAGATCGTTATGACCGGCAAAAAGCTGGATCAGAAGATTTATTATCATCATTCCGGTTATGCCGGCGGCCTGAAGGAAACCAAGTACCGCAAGCTGATTGCTGAAAAGCCCGAATTCGCTGTGCGTCACGCCATCGTGGGCATGCTGCCCAAGGGCCCCCTGGGCCGTCAGATGGCCACCAAGCTGCGCATCTACGCCGGCCCCGAACATGAACAGGCCGCGCAGAAGCCCGAAGTGCTGGAACTGATCAAGTAAGAAGCTGAGCGGAAGGAGTAACAATCATGGCGAATGATTTCAATGCCGTTGGCCGCCGTAAGAGCGCGGTCGCCCGTGTACGCCTCGTACCCGGTGAAGGCAAAATTTTGATTAACAAGCGCGATATCGACAATTATTTCGGTCTGGAAACCCTGAAGATGACCGTGCGTCAGCCCCTGAACCTGGTCAAGGTCGGCGGCCGCCCTGTGCAAGGTGAACCCCGAGCTCCGCGGTGAGCTGAAAAAAGCCGGTTTCCTCACCCGCGATCCTCGTATGAAGGAGCGCAAGAAGTACGGCCTCAAAGCGGCGAGGCGTGCACCTCAGTTCTCCAAACGTTAAAAATACCAGGAAACCCAGGAAAATCAACGTTTTCCTGGGTTTTTTGTTTTCATAAAGTTTGTCTTTTTTTGTACTGGTTTGACCTCGTTTATATGGGTTAAAAATGGGTTTAAGAACCAAAATGGGTTTAAGAATGGGTTTAAGATTGAGCGTAAAAGATATGTTTTACCCTGGTCAATTTAACCCATTCAGGAGAATTGGATGTAATCACCAATGAATAATTATTCTGATGTAGTTTAATTCAATTTGTCATGATATAGTCTGTTTTATATTTGTATCGGCATAATTGCTGGTCTTCCATTTATACTCCTCAAAATAGTGCAAAGTGTTCGGGGTTCACTCTGAACACTTTTTCTATTTCTCACAAAATATAAAAAGGAGGATCTCTATGAACAGTAACACGAAATCTATTAACAAGAATATGGCTTGGAGCGCCATGCGCTGGAGAAAGTGGCGAAATCTAACTCGCTTTCAGAAAAAATGGATTATGGAGAAAGCGCACAGACTGTATACACAGTTTGTAACAGACAGGCAAAAGTTTCCCCATTGTGCAGAACGCAGAGCCTTGATCGAAACCCTGTATGCTCTAATTCTAAACAAAGGAATCATGATTTACAGGGGTGAGGTAAAACGAATTGTGGATTTCAGAATGAGAAAATGGAACAGGCGGTATCTAAAAAGAGAAATGGAAGTAGC
>CACWWM010000244.1 GCA_902764565.1 uncultured Eubacteriales bacterium | reverse complement strand
CCCGACCCGTAATCGGGGATCAGCGGGGCGCGCCAGATGCCGTAGGCGTCCACGCTGGAATAGGGGCGGTTCACATAGTAGTATTCCACGTCGGAGCAGATCACCTGTCCGCCCCCCGCCATGAACGCTTTGGTTTCTTCCCTGCCGCCCAGCCAGTGCTGCACGATGAAGTGGGGAGGCAGGCCGCCGCCCTCCAGGCACTCGTTCCACACCACGGTTTTGCGGCCCTTCTGCGCCAGGTATTCCCCGATTTCCAGCACCAGGGAGCGCTGCAGGGCGCGTTCGTCCTTTAAGCCCTCCGCTTCCATGCGTTTCTGGCAGTCCGGGCAGCGCCGCCAGTGCATTTTCACCGCTTCGTCGCCGCCGATGTGCACCTCCGGGCCGGGAAACAGCTCCACCACTTCGTCCAGAATGTCCTTCAGGAACCGCACGGCGCTTTCCCTGCCCGCGCAGATCAGGTTGGGAAACACCCCGCCGTAGGTCATGACCTGATAACGGTAGGGCCGTTCCTCGATTGCTTCCCCGGTCAGGCGCGGCAGAATCCGGCGGCAGCCGAATTCCGGATAGGCGGCCAGCATGGCGCTGGCATGGCCCGGCACCTCGATTTCGGGCACGATCTCGACGCCCTTTTCCCTGGCGAAGGCCACGATGGCCCGCACGTCCTGCTGGGAATAGCAGCCGCAGTTGTTTTCCGTTTCAGAGATGGGATCGCCGAAATAGGAAGGGCCGCGATTCGCGCCCACCTGCGTCAGCAGGGGATATTTTTTGATTTCCAGCCGCCAGCCCTGGTCGTCCGTCAGATGCCAGTGCATGCGGTTCATGCCGCATGCAGCCGCCGCTTCGATCACGCGGCGCACGTCCTGCACGGGCATGAAATGCCGGGCCGCGTCCAGCATAAAGCCCCGGTAAGGGTATGCTTTCCTGTTCATGGAGTGCTCCCTTCTTTTTGTAAGGATCTGACGAAAACATACCACATTTTCCCGCTTTTTTCAAGCGCTCCGGCTTGCAAAATCACCGTTTATGCTTTATGATAGGCATTGGAAAGAAAAAATCGGCGTTTTTCACAGCTTCATGAAAAAACAGCGGCGGCCCGTCGGCCCGCCGCCGAAGGGAGTAATTCAATATGGCTGCTGTTCCCCGTTCCGAACATCCCCGGCCAGACCGGATGCGGAAAAACTGGCTCACGCTGAACGGCCCCTGGCGCTTTGCCTTTGACGAAAAAAACGTGGGAAAAATGGAGGGCTGGTATCGGGAGAAAGCATATCCCCTGGAAATCCAGGTGCCCTTCGCCTACCAAAGCAAGCTGTCCGGCATTAACGATCAGCGTCATTGCGACGTGATCTGGTACGAGCGGGAATTCGCCGTGCCGGACGCCCTGCGCTCCCTGCGCCGCCTGCTGCACTTCGGCGCGGCGGATTACCGGGCCGACGTGTGGCTGGACGGGCAGTATCTGGGCGGCCACGAAGGGGGATATACGCCTTTTTCTTTTGATATCACCGATCTGACCGCCGGGAAAAATATATGCCGCCTCACCGTCCGCTGCGAGGACCGGCTGGACTTTGACCAGCCCCGGGGCAAGCAGAGCTACCGGCCCGAGCCCTTCGCCTGCTGGTATACGCCGGTGAGCGGCCTTTGGCAGAGCGTTTGGCTGGAGGGCGTGGGGGAATATTATCCCGTGGATTTCCGGCTCACGCCCCGCATTGAAACGGGCTCCGTGAAGGTGGAGACGGGATTGAACGCCATCCCGCCGGAAGGCAGGCTGCGCCTTACCGCGCGGTACAAGGGCAAGCTGGTGGCCGGGCAGGAGGTGCGCGTCACCACGGACCGCTTCGTTCAGACCGAGCTGTACATGAACCACGACGAAACCCTGAACGGCGTCCATCTGTGGCGGCCCGGCAATCCCGCCCTGTACGACCTGACGCTGGAAACCCTGTGCGGCGAAACGGTATGCGATACGGTGGACACCTATTTCGGCTTCCGCCGCATCGATATCAGCGGCGGCCATGTGATGCTGAATCAGGACGTGTTTTATCAGCGCCTGATCCTGGATCAGGGCTATTGGCCCGACGGCCTGCTCACCGCCCCCAGCGACGAAGCGCTGAAAAAGGACGTGGAGCTGACCTTGGCCCTGGGCTACAACGGGGCCCGGAAGCACCAGAAATTTGAGGACCCCCGGTATCTCTATTGGGCGGATCGGCTGGGGCTGGCCGTATGGAGCGAGCTGCCCAGCGCGTTCTGGCTGCGGGACAGCGAAAAGCGGAACATGATCCGCGATCTTTCCGAAGCCATCAAACGGGACTATAACCATCCCTGCATCATCACCTGGACGCCGCTGAACGAAAGCTGGGGCGTGCCCTATATCCGCTTCCAGAAGGAAGCCCAGCAGCTGGCCGACGCCCTGTACCACCTGATCCACGCCCTGGACGGCACCCGCCCGGTATCCGGCAACGACGGCTGGGAAATGGCGTCCACCGACCTGGTGACCATCCACGATTACACCGCCCGCCCGGAGGAGCTGAGCCGGGCGTATCAGGATCGGGACGCGCTGCTGCGCGCCGCCGTGGGGCCGGGCAGCGTCATTTCGGCGGAGGGCTACGATCACCGGGGCAAGCCCCTGCTGCTGACCGAGTACGGCGGCATCGCCATGGCCAAGGATATGGGCGGCGGCAGCTGGGGCTACAACGAAGCGGAAAAGGACGAAGAAAGCTTCCTGAAACGCTTCGAGGCCATAACCCAGGCGTTCAAGCATATGCCGGGCTTCCAGGGCTACTGCTACACCCAATTGACGGACGTATTCCAGGAAGTGAACGGCCTGCTGGATATGGACAGGAACCCCAAGGCCAGCGTCGAGGCGATCCGGCGGATCAATCTGGAACGATAGAAGGGGGACGGGATCATGTACCGTATTCTGGAAAAGCACCCGGAGCTGCAGCCCTTTGAGGGGGATATCAATCTGCGCATGGACTGGTATCAGGGCAAGCGCCGCCAGCTGGTGGGGGAAGGCGGATCGCTTGAGGACTTTGCCAACGCCCATCACTATTACGGCTTCCACTGTCAGCCCGACGGCTGGGTGTATCGGGAATGGGCCCCTTCGGCGGATCAACTGTATCTGGCGGGGGATTTTAACGACTGGCACTGGACCGACACCCCCATGACCCGAACGGGCAACGGCAACTGGGAACTGTTCCTGCCCGGCGACACCCTGAAAAAGGGCAGCAAGGTCATCACCATCGTGCGCAACGGCAATCACCTGAGCCAGCATCTGCCCCTGTACACCAGGCGCGCCGTGCAGGATTGGGAAAACGGCAGCTGGTGCTGCGAGGTATGGGACGATCTGACGCCCTACCCCTGGACGGACGCGGGCTTTGCCAGCACGGAACCGGTGCTGATCTACGAAACCCACATCGGCATGGCCAGCGAGGATCACCGCATCGCCACCTACCGGGAATTTGCCGACAACATCCTGCCCCACGTAAAGGCCACGGGCTACAATACCGTTCAATTGATGGCGGTGATGGAGCATCCCTTCTACGGCTCCTTCGGCTATCAAGTGAGCAATTTCTTCGCCGCGTCCAGCCGCTTCGGCACGCCGGACGAGCTGAAATACCTGGTGAACAAGGCCCATGAAATGGGCATCCGGGTGCTGCTGGACGTGGTGCATTCCCACGCCGTGGGCAACACGCTGGAGGGCATCAACCTGTTCGACGGCACCTCCTGGCAGTTCTTCCACGACGGCGGCAAGGGCGATCATCCCGCCTGGGGCACCAAATGCTTCAATTACGATAAGCCCGAAGTGCTGCACTTCCTGCTGAGCAACCTGAAATTCTGGATGGAGGAATACCATTTCGACGGCTTCCGCTTCGACGGCGTCACCTCCATGCTGTACCATGATCACGCCCTGGGCGCCAATTTCAACAGTCTGGACATGTATTTCACCATGAATACCGATCTGGAAGCTCTGGTGTACCTGATGCTGGCCAACGAGCTGATCCATCAGCTGAATCCCCGCGCCCTTACCGTGGCGGAGGATATGAGCGGCATGCCCGGCATGTGCGAGCCCGTGCCGGAGGGCGGCGTGGGCTTTGATTTCCGGTTGGGCATGGGCCTGCCCGATATGTGGATC
>CACWWM010000243.1 GCA_902764565.1 uncultured Eubacteriales bacterium | reverse complement strand
CCCTTCGTGTGCTTTGTGAACTCCATCCCCTCCTGCATCGTGGGCGGCGTGTGCATCGCGCTCTACGGCTTCATCGCCGTATCCGGCCTGAAAATGCTCCAGCCCGTTGATCTCAACGATAACCGCAACCTGTTCGTTGTGGCGGCCATCCTGGTGCCCGGCATCGGCGGCCTGACCCTGAACTTCACCCACATCACCGTTTCCTCCATCGCTGTGGGCCTGATCCTGGGCATCATCGTGAACGTGGTCTTCAACAAGCGGGATAAGGCTGGCAACTGATAAAAAATCAATGCTTCCGCCGCGCGGCGCGAATGAAACGCCGCGCGGTATTTATTTGACAGAATCAGGGATTTGTGCTATCATGCATGCACCGGCTGAAGCCGGTCTTGGGTTCGCAGAAGCGGGCCGGAACGATGATTTGGGTCGGAAATGAAAACGGTATCATGAAGGTGCCGAAAGCCTTTTGTATGCGGCTTCCGGTCCTTTTTCTGTCTTTGGAACGTTCAAAAGGAGGATTTACCCGTGAAAAACCTGAAAAGAATCGCCCTGCTTTCCCTGTGCCTGTGCATGATCCTGTCCGCCGCATCCGCCGCCACCTTTACGGACGCTCACGGAAACGTGATCGAGCTGGACGAAACCCTGGAAGCCTATGCCGCTTTCCCGCTTTTCGGTGCGGAAAACGCCGCCCGCAAGGGGGAAACCAACCTGGGCGACCTGTGGGCCGACGCCCTGCGGTGGTTCGCCGTGTCCGGCGAAATCAACAATGCCTTTGAAGAAGACGACGTGACCGCCGGGATCACTTCCCTGGACGTGGACGCGGATCATGTGGTGGCGCTGTGGAACGGCGGCAACCTGCGGGCCGATATTCCGGAAGGAAAATTCAACGCGGAAACTCTGGCCCAGGTGCTGCCCTATCCCAATAAGGCGGCTGTGGTGTACATGACCGGCGCGCAGCTTCTGGAAGCGCTGGAAGCGGCCTCCCAGGGCCTGCCCTTCAGCGCGGAAACCGAAGCGTCCTGCGCCGCCTTCATGCAGGTTTCCGGCCTCAAATACACCGTGGACACCGGCAAAGCCTATGACCGGGGCGAAGCCTACGGCGACAACTGGTTCAAGGCCGCATCCCTCTCCCGGGTGACGATCACCGAAGTGAACGGCCAGCCCTTCGACGCGGAAGCGGTATATGCCGTCATCACCCACAACGCCAACTTCAACGGCATGGACTCCTCCTACATCTTCAAGGAGGCTGCCCAGACCAACGAGCGCTCCACCATCACCACCGCTGTGGTGCGGGATATTGTATGGCGCTATCTGGCGGAAGAGATGCAGAACGTGATCGGCGAAGACTACGCCGCGCCTCAGGGACGCATTACCATCAAGTAAATCAATGGAGGGCAGCACCTTGCGGAATGAATTGGAAAAAGTCCGGCAGGAGCTGGAAAAAGTGATCGCCGGAAAATCGGACGTGATCGGCAGGATTTTAACGGCGGTGATCGCCGACGGGCATATCCTGCTGGACGACGTGCCGGGCGTTGGCAAAACCACCCTGGCCGTGGCCCTGGGAAAGGCCCTGGATTTGTGCTGCCGCCGCATCCAATTCACCCCCGACGTGCTGCCTTCCGATATCGTGGGCTTTTCCCTGTACGATAAGGACAGCGGGGCGTTTCTGTATCGGCCCGGCGCCGTAAACGGCGCGAACCTGCTGCTGGGGGACGAAATCAACCGCACCTCCAGCAAAACCCAGTCGGCCCTGCTGGAGGCCATGGAGGAAAAGCAGGTGACGGTGGACGGCTGCACCTACCCCCTGGAAAAGCCCTTCCTGGTGATCGCTACCCAAAATCACGTGGGCATGGCGGGCACCCAAACGCTGCCCTACGCCCAAATGGACCGCTTTATGGTGTGCCTGACGGTGGGCTATCCCGATCACGCCGCGCAGATGGACATGCTCCGCGCCCGGCAGACCGGGGAGCCGCTTTCCGACGTGCAAACCGTTTTGAGCCGGGAAGAACTGCTGACCATGCAGAAAGACGCCCGGCAGGTGACGGTGAAGGACAGCGTGGTGGACTATATCGCCCGGCTGGCGGCGGCTTCCCGCGCCCATCCCTGGATCGACGCAGGAATCAGCCCCCGGGGAGCGCTGCACATGCAGCGCATGAGCCAGGCCCGGGCCTTCGCCGATGGCCGGGATTATGTGACGGGGGCGGACGTGCGGGCCTTGTTCCACGACGTATGCGCCCATCGCGTGGTGCTCAGCCGGAAAGCCCGGGCGGAGGGGATCACCCCGGCCCAGGCGCTGGACGCTTTGCTCCATGACACGGCGAACCCCGACCGGGGTGAAAACCCATGACGCTTCGCAGGGCGGGGTATGCCTGCTGGCTGCTGGCGGTGGCAATCCTGTATTTTTTTGAAAACAACACGGGCACCCGGGCGGTGCTGCTTTCTTCCGTCCTGATCCCGGCCTTTTCCGTGCTGTGCGCCGCGTGGACGGCGAAAAAAGCGTTTTGCCGCCTGACCGTGCCCGAAAGCGCGGAAAAAGGGAAAACGGCGGTTTGCAGGTGCGTCCTTTCCGGCCCCTGGACGAAAATCGGCTGCGTGCTTTCCTGCCGGGTGCGTTCCACCCATTGGATGACCCATGAAACAAGCGAATGGGCCGCAGAGGGAGAAGAAGCCTTTTCCATCGACTGCGCCCATTGCGGCACCCTGCGCATCCAGGCCGACGGGATCAAAGCCAGGGATTGGCTGGGCCTCGCTTGCTTTTCCGGTAAGGCTTCGGAGGCCGCTTCCCTGCTGATTCTGCCTGAACTGTACCCGGTGCGGGTGAACGTATCCGATGCGGTTTCCGGGTCCCGGCAGGAGGAAAATCCCGGACAATTACGGCGGGATGGGCTGGAAACGGCGAACGGCGGCGTGCGGGAATACGCGCCGGGCGACCCGGTGCGGCGCATTCATTGGAAGCTTTCTGCAAAAACAGACCGGGTTCTGATTCGCGAGGAAGAACGGCCCCCGGCGGGCAGCGTGCTTTTGCTGCTGGAAACGGCGGGGTATGCCGTTGCCCCTGAAGATATGGACGGCGCGGCGGAAGCGCTGCTGTCCGTGAGCCAAAGCATGACGGAAGCGGGCGTTCTTCACAGCGTTTCCTGGCAGGATCAGGGAGAACTGCAATGGATGGAAATTGGCTGCGCAGAAGATTTTCTTGCCATGCGGGATGCGCTGTTATCCGCCCAAGCTTTGGAAGCAGGGGAAAGCATCGGCGCGGCGTTCAATCGCGCGTACCCCGATTTCCGGGCGGATCAGGCGGTGATTTTCAGCCCCCGGCACGATACGGACGGGGTCAGTCTGCGGGAAAACGCCGCCGTCACTCTGGCCCTGCCATGGCGGGAAGAAGCAAGCCCCGATATGCGTGTGGTGTGCGTATGCCGGGAAGAACCGGAACTTGAGCTATGAGGGAAAAACGCATGAAAAAAAGAGGCACAGCCAAACGAAAAGCGGTCTGTTTTTGCTGCTTTATTCTGGCTTCGTGCCTTTTTTTGCCGTTTTTGCTGCCAGCGGCCCGATTCAGCGTCCTGGCTCTGTGCAATCAGGCGTTTGCCGCCAGCGAACGGGTGAACGCCTATGCCTACGATTATTTCCAAACGCCTGAAAATCAATCCACGGCCCTTGCCTGGGCGCTGACGGCTTTTTTTGCCGTCAGCTATTTCGGGTTGGCCTATATCCTTCGCAGTCGGTTTATGCTGCTGCTGATTGCCGCTTTGGCGGCGCTTATGCAGGCATATCTGGGCCTGTCCCTGCCCGCGTGGGCCAATATGGCGCTGTTTCTTTCGCTGGGGCTTGGCTTCATTCTTTTCACTTCTCCGAAAAGAAGCGCCCTGCCCTTTGCCGCCCTGGCGCTGATTTCCTTTATCCTTTCGGGGGCGCTTTTGCCCGGCGTGGACGCCGCCACGGAAAACTTGTCGGAAGCCATAAGGGATGCTTTGGCCCCCGTGACCCGGCAGGAAGAAACCCTGACCGGGGAAAACGCCGATTCCGCCCTGGAAACACGGCACATGAACAGCCGTTCCCTGCTGACCGGGGAAGAAAAAGCGGAAGCCAGGAAAGAATACCGGCTTATCACCGTGGAGGAGCAGCAGATTTC
>CACWWM010000242.1 GCA_902764565.1 uncultured Eubacteriales bacterium | reverse complement strand
TGTACGGCGATTATTTCCTGATGGAGGCCCTGGCAAAATTGAACGGCACGGACCTCATGCCGTGGCTGTGAGGCGGATATGATCGAAATTCAAGTGATAACCAACGACGGGCGGATCATCGCCCGTGCGTCCCACGAAACGGAAGCCATGCTGTGTGTGGATCGGGCGTATCAGCCGGGGGATCGGATCGTCATTTCCGGCGGGGAGCACCTGCTGACGCAGATGGATCAGGCGCTGACGCCGGGCGAAGCGTACCTGCCGCAAAAAACAATGACCTGGATCGTTCCCATCGGGGAGCACAGGCTGGCTTACGCGCCCGGAACATTTGAGGCCGAACGGCATGTGATCCGCGCGCGGGCGATGGAGGAAAAGGAGATTTTTGCGCGCCGGAATGTGGCGCTGAATCCCGCCGATCTGCGGGGAGATACTGATTTTTATCCCCACTGCACCGCCAACGTGGAAACGCGGAACGAGGCGTGCTTTTGCGCCCGGAACGTGATCGATGGCATGCGGCTGAACACATTTCACGGCGAATGGCCTTTCCAAAGCTGGGGCATCGGCGCCAGGGAGGACGCCTGGTGCCGCCTGGATTTTGGCCGGGACGTTGAGGTGGATGAAATGGCTTTGACCCTGCGGGCGGATTTCCCCCATGACGCCTATTGGGTGGCTGGCCACGCGGTGCTGTCCGACGGCGCTGATATTTCTTTTTCTCTAAGCAAAACCGGCGATCGGCAGCGTATCCCCTTGGGCCGCCATATCGTGCGCTGGATGCGCCTGGAAAGAATGCAAAAAAGCGACGACCCCTCCGCTTTCCCCGCCCTGACGGAATGGGAAGTATTCGGAAAAGACTGCCGCTGAAGAAGTTTTCACGCGCCTGAAATGACGATCCGCAGTACGCTCATTACCACATTTGGACCGATGCAATTGTGTATATTATTGCAAGATCGGATGATTCCAACATCTGCAAAACTAAAACGGCTGTGAACGGGCAAAAATAGCGTTGACAGCCGTTTTAATTATGAATATAATTTAAAGCGGCGGTGAAATGAAAAAAATCTTCTTCGCAGCCGGTTAAAGCGATCGGGGGAACGGAAAATGATCGGGCGGGAAAAAGAAATTAAGGAACTGAACAAGCTGTATGACAGAAGCCGTGCGGAGCTTGTAGCCGTTTATGGAAGACGCCGCGTGGGGAAAACGTATTTGATCGACGAAACCTTTGCGGGCAGGATTACGTTCCGCCATGCCGGGCTTTCCCCGGCAGATGAAGACGCGAAAGGTCTGCTTCGAGCGCAGCTGGATCATTTTTATAATTCGTTGATCCTTTTCGGCATGGAGAAGAGTAAAAAGCCGGATAACTGGCTGGATGCTTTTCTGCTGCTGGAACAATTTCTGCAAAAAAAGGACGATGGATCACGGCAGCTTGTATTTCTGGATGAATTGCCCTGGCTGGATACGCCGCGGTCAGGGTTCATCCGGGCCTTTGAAGGCTTCTGGAACAACTGGGGCTGCCATCGGAAAAACCTGATGGTTGTTGTGTGCGGCAGCGCCAACTCGTGGATGATGAACAGCCTGATCAACAATCATGGCGGCCTGTATAACAGGGTCACCTATGAGATCAAGCTGGCCCCCTTCACGCTGCGGGAATGTGAAGCGTTTTTCCAGGCAAACAATATCAGCCTTTCAAGATACGATATTGCCCAGAGCTATATGATCTTCGGCGGCATTCCGTATTATCTTGGGTATTTCGATGGTGAATACAGCCTTGCCCAAAACGTGGACAGGATCATTTTTGCCAGAAACGCAAAGTTGAAGGATGAATATGACAGGCTGTATCAATCGGTGTTTATCAACCCGGACACAGAAAAAGCTATCGTAACCTTCTTAGCAACCCGCAACGCAGGCTATACCAGAAAGGAAATAGCCGACAAGCTCGGTATGTCCGATGGAGGCAGACTGTCCAGGAATCTGAACGCGCTGATCGCCAGTGATTTTGTTGTGAAATATGTGCCTTTTGGTATGGGGAAGCGGGAGGAACACTATAAAGTTGTCGATCCGATCTGCCTGTTCTATCTGCATTTTGCCCGTGAGATAAACGGCGGCAGCGAATCCTTCTGGCAGGAAAACGTGACCGCCCAACCCGTCGTCACCTGGCGGGGCTTGGCTTTTGAACATGTTTGCTTTAATCACATTCCCCAGATCAAGAAAGCGCTGGGCATTTCCGGCGTCATCACCTCTGCTTCCGCATGGTCCAAACGGGAGGATGATCAGGAAGGAACACAGATTGATTTGCTGCTGACCCGGAATGATAACGTTCTGAATATGTGCGAAATCAAATACTATGGTGGCAAATTCACCGTAAAAAAGGATGACTACCTGACGCTGCTCGGCAGACAGGAAATCCTGATGGGTAAAGTCAGCCCCAAAATGACGATCCGCAGTACGCTCATTACCACATTTGGACTGATGCAAAATGAATACAGCGGAGTATTTACCAACGTAATCACATTGGATGACCTGTTTGCGGAATGAAACGTTATTTCTGACACAAGAAATGAGGCTTGTGGCCATTGTCTTACATGGGACGAATATGCTTTTCGGGCCTTTTTCCAGTTCCGCACGATAAAACCGTCCGATACAAGCCCACTCCGCGCCGGATGCACCGCTTCCCTCGAAAAGGGCTGCCAGGGTTTCCAAATCTTCCCGCCGTTCCCTTTCGCATAATTCCCGTTTCCATGGAAAACCTATGGCTGATAACAGTCAAGGAGGCGCGAGACATTGCGAGCGACAGGTATCGTAAGAAGGATTGACGAGCTGGGCCGCGTGGTGATCCCCAAGGAAATCCGCCGCACCCTGCGCATCCGTGAGGGTGACCCGCTGGAAATTTACACAGACCGGGACGGAGAAGTGATTTTAAAGAAGTATTCCCCCATTGGGGAAATGAGCTCCTTTGCCAAGGATTACACGGAATCGCTGTTCCGGTCCCTGGGGCACATCGCGTGCATCGTGGACCGGGACCAGGTGGTGGCGGCCAGCGGCGTGAGCAAAAAGGAGCTGTGGGATAAACCCATCAGCCCCGACCTGGAAAGCGCCATTCAGGCGCGGCAGACGGTGAGCAGCAACCGCACGGGCGGCGGCAAGATCGTGCCCGTGACCAACGAGGAGGACGTGTCCGGCTACACGGCCCAGGTGGTGTCGCCCATCATCGCGGACGGGGAGGCCATCGGCGCGGTGCTGCTGCTTTCCCGGGAGCAGGGCGCGCGCATGGGCGATACGGAAATCAAGGTGGCGGAGACGGCGGCGGGCATCGTGGGCCGCCAGATGGAACAGTAAACGAAAACCGCGCGGCGGGTTCGCTTTGAGGAACCTCCACGCGGTTTTTCTGATGGATTATTTTTTGAAAACCAGTTTTTTCAGCGGTGAAAGCAACCGATGTGCCACCCGCCAGGCCAGGGATTTGCAGCGCAGGATCAGCATGCGCAGGGGGTAGCAATCGCACCACAGGTGGACGTAAAGGCGGTACCAGGGGTTATCCATGTAAATGTCTTTCCCGTTGCGGATCACGCGGGTCATGACCCCCAAAATCATTTTGTCGGTCACGTCCCGTTCCACGAAGGTGTTATGATCTCCGGCGATCAGATAGCCGTCCGGCAGCACCTTCAAAACCCGGTGCAGGATATATTTCTCTCCCCGCTTGTACAGCGCCACGTCGTACTTCTTGCAGCGCTCCGGCCCTTTTTTGCGGATTTCGATAATGTCCCGCCGCTGGCGCAGCAGGGGAAGCATGGAACAGCCGACGTTGGTATAGACCAGATAGCCGTTTATTTTCATGTATTCTTCAAACGTAAGATAAACGGTATTTGACCTTTCTACTTTTGTCATGTGTTTTCCCCAACTAATGCGGTATAAGCCACGTCAAAACAATCGTCCTTGAAGTTATTGCACTGGAAACGCCAGAAAGACACTTTCCCATTAAGCCGCGATAGAGTACTCAGTGTCTTTTTTGCTTTTTCAGTGTCGTTCGGTCGAAAAGTCTGCTGAACTAGCAATGGATATGCCTGAGAAAAAGATATTCTATTCATCCGGTTTTCCTCGCTACGTTCCATGAGTATGATAGCTTCTATTGGAACCATCGTGTTTGTGCCAAGATGTTCAT
>CACWWM010000241.1 GCA_902764565.1 uncultured Eubacteriales bacterium | reverse complement strand
CCGATATCCGCCAGCGTTTCCGGCGCGGCAAAGCCCGCGGCCTCCAGGGCGGTCTTATTATAGTAGGTCCCTGTGGTGGAGGTGGCGAAGGGCAGGCCCAGCTGCGCGCCGGCCAGCTGCCAGTTGGCCAGAGCGGGGGCCAGAATGCCGGAAAGGTCGGCCTCCGGGTGCTCCGCCAGGGCTTCGTCCACGGTGTAGGCATTGTCCGCCGCCGCAAAGGAGACCTTGCCCGTGGCGTCCAATTGCATCACGTCGGGCAGGGCGTCCAATTGGCCGTTCATCAGCATGCCGTTCATCTTGGTTACGGCCTCGGCATAGGTGCCCTGGAACACGGCCTCCACTTGGACGCCCTGTTCCTTGCCCACGGTGTCGTTGAATTCCTGCACATATTTGTCCATCAGCACTCCGGCCTCCTCGGACATGGAGTGCCACAGGACGATGCGGGTGGTTTCCGCCTGGGCGCAGGCCGTCAGGCCCATGAAAAGCGCCAGAGCCAGCAGCAGGGAAAGCAGTTTCTTCATAATATGTTCCTCCTTCAAAGAATATCTTGTTCAACCCACCGTGGCGCCGCCGCCGATGGTGCGGTTCATGCTGCGGCGCAGGGCCACAAACAGCACGATGGCCGGTACCATGGCCACGGCGGAGCCCGCCAGGATGGTTTCGTAATTGGTGCCCTCAATGGTGGTGAGCATGGTGATGCCCACCTGCACCGTGCGCATCAGGGTGGTGTTGGTCACCATCAGGGGCCACAGGTAGGTGTTCCACTGGGCCACGAAGCTCTGCATGAACAGGATCACCAGCGTGGCCCAGCACATGGGGGCCAGGATGGACACGATGAAGCGCAGATCCCCGCAGCCGTCCAGCTGGGCGGCCTCCCGCACGGCGGTGGGCGAGGTGAGGAACCGCTGGCGCAGCATGAACATCTGGCTGGCCCCCACAAAGGACACGATGCAGACGCCCAGATAGGTATCCAGCAGTCCCAGCCGGGACACGGTCTGATAGTTGGTGATCAGCAGGGTATCCGCCGGCAGCATCATGGTGCCCAGCAGCAGGAAAAACAACACCTTTTGCCCCTTGAATTCAAAGAACGCGAAGGCGTAGGCCGCCAGGAGGGCCAGGGCCAGCCGCACCACGGAGGTGAGGCTGGCGGTGATCAGGGAATTGAGCAGATAGCGCGGCATGGGGGCCTGGGTGAATACGGCGCGGAAATTGTCAAAGTTCGCAAAGCTCCGCGGCAGCACCGTGGGGGGCCAGCCGATGAACTCCGCCGGGGTCTTGAAGGCCCCCGCCAGGCCGTAGAACACCGGGAACATGAGCAGGCAGCCGATGGTCAGGCCCAGGATCCCTTTCAAAACGCCTTTTTTCATTGGTACGTCACCCGCCTTCCCTCCAGCCAGAACAGCATGACCGCAAACCCAAAGGTCAGGGCGAAGGCCACCAGGCTGACGCAGGCCGCCAGGCTGTAATTGGCCGAGCGGTAGCCCGCGGTGTACATGAGGTAGATCAGCGTGGTGGTGGAGCGGCTGGGGCCGCCCTGGGTCAGGATCATCACCGGGCCGCTGGTCATCATGGCCTGGATCATGTTGGTGCACACCACGTAGAGCAGGGTGGGCGAGATCAGGGGAAGCTGAATGGAAAACAGCATCCGCAGGGGGCCCGCCCCGTCCAGCCGGGCGCAGCCGATCACATCCTCCGGGATGCCCCGGAAGGCGTTTAAAATCAGCACGTAGTTAAAGCCGATGCCCATCCACACCGTCAGCATCAGGATGCCGGCCATGGCGGTGTGCCGGTCAGCGAAGCGTTCCTGGATTTTAAAGGTCGCGGGTCCCACAGTAAAGGTTTCCTCCTGCGCCGATGCCATGATTTCCTGGGCGGCCTGGGGTACACGGGTGTCTCCATAGAAGATGGAGAAGAAGTCATTCCAGCCGAAGATGCTGCCGGCAGCGATGGCCGCCGCTATGGTTGCCAGGATAATGCAGGCCGCGATCAGCGCGGTGCGCACGGTAAATCGTTTCACAGGTTCTTCCTCCCTTACGGAGCGGGCAGCTGTCATCAGCGCGTCCCGGCAGGCTTCAGGCATGGGCCCGAAGGCGTTCCGCAGGTTCAGTGCTTCCATGTCGCGCTTCATTCTGCTTTCAGCTCCTTTCTCAATGCGTCTTTGCCCCGGCGGAGCCTCCCCCGCAGGGTGGCCGTCGGAATACCCAGTGCCTCCGCCGCTTCCTCATAGCTCATTCCTTCGGAATAGCACAGCACCAGCGGCAGCCGCAGCTTCTCCGGAACAGCTTCCAGCGCCATTGCCAGTTCCGGGTCCGCGGCGGAAGCCGGGATCTGCAGGGGAACCTTCTCCAGTGGAACGACCTTCCGATGCTTTCGCTGCGTGTCATAGCACGCGTTAATCAATATGCGGATCACCCAGGTACGGAAGTATCTTTCCTCCCGCAGCCTGTTCCGTTTTTCCCATGCTTTGAGGGTCGCATCCTGCAATGCGTCCTGCACATCGGTCTCGTTCCGCAGGATCGACCAGGCTACCCGGTACATCATTTCCGAGCAGGCTTCGATCTCTGCGATAAAGGATCCCTTGTCCACGGCGTTCTGCCTCCTGTTTTGTAACGTTACAACCTTTAGACGGCTGAGAAGGGATAATCGGCACGCGGCCTGAAAAAATTTTTCGGCATATTGTACCATGCTTTTTCCGGCAGTTCCCGGAAATCTGCTCCCGTTTGGAGTTTTCCTCCTGGAGCTTCTGCTCAATGCCGCTTATGCTGCTTCCGCCGGCATTGCTGTACTTGGAGCTGTAATCAATAATGATATGGATAAGGCTGAGGCTTATGCTACAAGGGCCATTAATTACGGTAATATTCTTGGTTACTATGTACTATATAAGGTTTATGAGTCAAGCAATTCGAAACTGGCTCATACCTACCTGCGATATGCTGCGGAGTATATCTTCCCTGACGCAATTGAAGAATATAAGCATTTGAAGGCCCAGGCGAAGATCGCGGAGAGCCTTGGCATTGACAAAAAGAACATTTTCATGTTATCATCGGGCGATGTGCTTGAATTAAATGAAGAGAGTGCGGAAGTGACGGACAAGGTTCCCACCGGCGGAATTCTGGTGGATGGTCTTGGCGTCGGTGATGTGGGAAATGTAGTCCTTAGGGATAGACAGCACTTGGCGGAAGATGGTATTATGATAGTGGTGCTTAGTCTGGAGAAAACCAGTGGCGAGATCGTTGCCGGACCGGACATAGTATCCAGAGGTTTTGTATATGTGAAGGAATCTGACGAGCTGATCGAAGAGGCAAGATGCATCGTGGATGAAGCTTTGCAATCCTGCCTTGACAAGGGCATCACAGACTGGGGCAAGTTAAAGACGACAACGAAGGATGTGCTGGGTGAATTTGTCTGGAGAAAGACCAAACGTCGTCCGATGATCCTCCCAATTATCATGGAGGTATAATCCTTTTTCCAAAGGATGGCATGTGCTATGAGAGATGTGGATATTGCGCTTGAACAATTGGTACAAGCTGTGGTAAACTCAAAGGAATGCAAGAGATATCGGGAAGAATTGCGACTTGTGAAGCTTCGTCCCGGTTTGAAGGAAGAATTGGATGAATTCCGGATGCGTAATTTCAGACTTCAGAACAGTGAAGACGTGGCATTTGATAAGATTGAAGAGTTTGAAAAGGAATATGAAGAATTTCGCGCAGATCCGTTAGTATCCGATTTCCTGGCATCTGAGCTTGCAGTCTGCAGAATGGTACAGAATATCAGCGACAAACTCACAGAGGCGTTGGAGTTTGAATAGGAGTGTAGTAATGAAATCTGAGAATCCTGTTTTGGCTATTATGGCGATCATCATGAGAATTGTTATGTCCGTGGTGATCATATATGCGATCTATAAGGGAGCCATCTATTGTTATGATTTTGGATATCGTATCTTTAATGAGCCTGCGGCTTCGCCAAGCGGACTTGGAAGAACGGTCACCGTGAATATTACAGAAGATATGTCCGGCAGACAGATTGGTAAATTGCTTGAAGCTAAGGGGCTGATCAAGGATGCTAATTTATTTTTCTTCCAGTATCAGGTATCTGAATATAAGGAAAATGTAAAGCCCGGCACATATGAATTGTCTTCTTCCATGACGGCAGAAGAGATGAT
>CACWWM010000240.1 GCA_902764565.1 uncultured Eubacteriales bacterium | reverse complement strand
GTCTACATATTCCTTCACTTTCAGCGACGCGGCGTAGACCGCGTTTTTCTTTTCCCCCGCGTCCACCAGGGCGGAAACGGCGTCCCGGAGGGACGCGCCTTTCAGCAGCAGGTCAAAGAGCCGGGCTTCCAGGGACGCCTGAACGGCGGGCTTTTCCTCTGGCAGCGTCACGCCCCGCAGGTCGGTCACCACGCAGTATTCGCCCTTCTCGCTCTTTTCATTGGCTTCCAGGGCGGCAAGAATCGCTTCCGGCGTGCCCCGTAATGTCAATTCGTGCAGCTTGGTCAGATCGCAGCTGACGGACAGAACGGCCCCCGGCAGAGTGTCCCGGATAGCGGAAACCAGGGCCTTGATGCGGTGGGGGGATTCGTGGAACACGGCCCCTTCCGACTTGCGGCCAATATCCAGCAGCTTTTCCTTCAATTCCGTATTGCCCCGGGGCAGGAAGCCGTAAAAGGTGAAAGAAGAAAAATCGAACCCGCTGACGCTGACCGCCGCCGCCATGGCCGTGGGCCCCGCCACGGCGATAACGGAAATGCCCGCGTCCGCCGCCGCCCGCACCAATTCCACGCCGGGATCGGAAATGGCCGGGGTGCCCGCGTCGGTGACCACTGCCACGTCCATGTCCTCCGTCAGCATCCGTTCCACGATTTCCGGGGCGCGGCCCTTTTCGTTATGCTGATGGCAAGAAATGAGGGGCGTATCAATGCCGAAGTGATTGGTCAGCTTCTTGGTGACCCGGGTATCCTCCGCCGCGATGAGCGCCACGCTTTTCAGCGTGTCAACGGCGTGGGGGCTCATATCGTTCAGATTGCCGATGGGAGTGGCGACCACATATAATGTACTCATCTTTTTATTTCTCCCGCTTCATTGCTGAAACACAAAAGAGATAAATTTTTTGCTTTCTCGGAAGGGGGCTGGGGGAAACCGATCTTTGGCAGCAAAGAGTGGTTTCCCCCAGTTTCGTCATTCCTCCGTCCCTTTCTCAAATATCCGCAGCGTAGCGCTGTGGGCCCGGGAATTATCGTTCAGTTCTTCCTGTCCCGCTTTGATGGCCCCGCCCACGGCTTTGCCCAGGGGCTTTTTGCCGCAGATGCAGATGGGGGCCTTGGGGGGACAGGTGCAGGGGTTCTGCATTTTGCGGAAAGCTAACTTCACGATCCTGTCCTCGATGGAATGGAAGGTGATCACGCACAGCCGCCCGCCGGGAACCAGCAGCTCCACCCAATCGTTCAAGGCCTTTTCCAGGGGGGCCAATTCGTCGTTGACCACTTGCGGCGCACGGCCTTGGGGATGGCCGCGTCCACCACGGCCACTAAATCGGCGGTGGTTTTTAGGGGCTTCTGCGCCCGCTTTTCCATCAGCATCTGCGCGATGCGGGCCGCCCATTTTTCATCCCCGTAATCCCGCAGGGCCTGGCAGAAATCCCGCTCGGACACCGTGTTCACGTATTCCGCCGCCGTCATGCCCTGGGTCGTATCCATACGCATGTCCAGCGGCGCATCCTCATGGTAGGAAAAACCCCGGTCCGGGGTGTCCAGTTGGAAGGAGGACACACCCAAATCCAGCAGCCCGCCGTTTAACCGTACCCCTGGCAGCAGCTCCTTCACGTCATGGAAATTGCCGTGGACGGCATGAAAGCCGGGATAGCTTTTCAGCCGTTCGGTGGCGGCGGCAATGGCCGCTTCGTCCCGGTCGATGCCGTAGAGCGTGCCCGTTTCCCCCATGCGCTTTAAGATTTCCCCGCTGTGCCCCCCGCCGCCTAAAGTGCCGTCGGCGTAGGTTTCCCCCGGCTGGGGATTCAGGGCCTCCAGCACTTCGTTCAGAAGCACGGGAATATGATGAAAAGCCATAACGTCTCCTTATCCCTGCCTTGCGCCGTTCTTTCCATCCGCGAACAGCCGGAGCAGCTCCGCCGGCGCATACAGCGCAACGCCAAAGTTCAAAAAGTCCTTCTGATTTCTTGTCACGATCCCGTCGCATTGGTTGGATTTGGCGCAAACCGCCATAAGGCAGTCCTCAAAATCCCTGGCCCTGGCTTGGAAGGCTTGAAGCACATCCTCATTCGTAACGGTGAGCACCCGCACGATGTTCAGCAGGGAATCGATCACCTGATAGGTGTCCTCTATACTGCCAAGCGCTTTCCGGGTGATAAAAAAAATATCCGTAATGGCTGAAGCGGACACAAAGCCCTGTATAACGCGGTCTTCACACAGCTTCAGCACCGCTTTCGCATCGTCAAAAAACGCATCCCTGTGAATGAGCACGTCCAGCAGGACGTTCGTGTCAATCATGACTCTCATAACGAGACAGCCTTTCTTCCCGAAGCGCATGACGATCAAGGTTCGGGGATACTTTTCCCGACAAAACGCCGGAAATGGCGTCAACCGCCGAAACATTGGGGTTGATCAGCTTTGCCACCGTTTTCCCGTTTTTCGTGATCCAAACATCCTCATTGAGTACCAATTCCAAATACTTCCCTAAATTCAGCTTGAATTCCGTAGCGGTCACCTGCATATGATCAGCTCCCTTCCGCCCTCTATTTTAACCGATTTTCAAGGAAAATGCAAGAAAAATCGTGCGATTTTCTTATTAGTCATAAAAATATCGATCGCATAAAAAGGACGGAAACCGTTCCGCAATTGCAAAAACAGCTTCCGCCGATATCCATTTATCCCTGCTGATAATCAAACATGCTGATCACCGCATCCGAAATATCCATCACATCAAAATAATGGGAGGCCGATAATCTGGAAAATCGGCGCGCTGACAAATCCAGAAAGCGTACCTGTTCGCAAAGAACATAGCCCGGAACCGGGGAATCCTTGAGCGGAATATGCAACGGCCCTTCCTGGGCATCCTGAACGATGGGGCACACGATCACTTTGCCCGACCGGTTGAAATAATCATTGCTGACCACGATCACCGGATATTTGATCCCGCTGATTTTCAGCAAATCTCCCTGTTCCGCACTGTGCATGTTCACCATACCTCGCTGCCGCGGGGTTCGCCCCATTCCAATTCATTGGAAAGGCGCAGTTCCCCGCCGTATGCCTCCGCCCGTTCCCGCAAAGTGCGGTGACGGAAAGCGCGGCTCAGCACGACCTTCCCATCCTTGATTTCCGCCGTCAGCGTATCGTTGGGCCGGAAACCCGCGCTTTTCAGAAATTCCTTGGAAAACCGGATGCCCTGGCTGTTGCCCCAGTTTTTCAATTGCACTTCCACGGCTGTTCCCTCCTTGTTTTGTTTATACATAGTATAAACAAAACAAGCTTTTTTGTCAACCCAAAAGCGATTGGGCCGCAAACAATCGTTCCAACCCAACCGCCAGATAAGAAAATCAACAGTTATCGTTTTGCAAAAAGCTCCGCCATCCGTCTTGTAACCGTCTCATCCACCCGGAATAAACGGACGTAATCGACAAAAGCGGCGTTCAATTCCACGGGGGTTTTGCTATAAAATCGTTCCAATTCAAAAGCGCTTTCCTTTTGCCGATAGAAAGACAGATACTTTTCCATGCCGTAAGTATCAATAAGCCATTCGGTGAAAGCACCCATAATGGGGTATGTAACGGAACACGGATGATCAAAGAAATACTCCCGATCAAGCAGCCGGTCAACAGGCAGATAGCGTCCTTCCGCCAGGAAATAAGCCGTCCAATCCAGATTATGGATTGCCCACCATTTCCGGTCGAAAAACATCGCCAGCCCTTCCCGAACGGCAGGGCAGTCCGGTCGGTTCATTACATAACTGATCAGATGCGCGTCCTCATGAAAGCCGACGCATTTGATCTGTTCGTTATAAACCGCATAGATTGTATCCGGCGGAGCGGCGAAACCGTTGCATGGGTCGTTATCACCATAAATGCGTCCTACTTCCTCCGGCGAATCGCATAGATAATAGAGCAATCGGAAGGGTGGAGTTATTCCCAATACGCTGCAAATATGATGAAAACACGCCTCTTGATCGGCGGCAATTTTCTTGATGTCCCGTTCCGCCGCAGTATCTTTTCCATAGTGGAACAGATAATGTTCCGATTGAAATTGCTCCATAGCTTCCTTTCTTGATGTCGGCTTAAAGGCAAGGAAAGGAAGGAGTGCACGTTCCTTCCTTTCCTGCGTTGTTTTTACCCCAGTTCCGCGATGCGCGCTTCCAGGGCGGTGAGCATTTCCTGATTCTTTTCCAGCTTTTCCTTTTCGGCGGCCACCAGGTTGGCGGGGGCCTTGCTGACGAAGCCGGGGTTGTTCAGTTTGCCTTCGGCCCGGGCGATTTCCTTCATCAGGTTATCCCTCTCTTTGTTAAGGCGGGCCTTTTCCTTTTCAAAGTCCACCAGCTCGCCCAGGGGGATGAAGTATTCGCCCGCCACGCACACGGCGCTGACGGTCTTTTCGGTGATCTGCGCGTCCTTTTCCAGCAGGCTCAGGGCGCTCACGCTGGCCAGACGGGCAAAGTACACTTCGGTGCCCTCGAAGGCGTTCTGCCAGCCTTCGGCGGGGCGCACCATCAGGTGGGCCTTGTGGGAGGGCTGCACGTTCATGCCCGCGCGCAGGTTGCGGATGGAGCGGATCATATCCATGATGCCCTCCATGCGGGCGGCTTCGGCGGGGAAGTCGCAGGCTTCCAGCGCCTGGGGCCAATCGGCCAGCATGCAGGAGGCGTTTTCCTCGCCGGGCAGGTTCTTGTACACTTCCTCGGTCAGGAAGGGCATGAAGGGATGCAGCAGACGCAAAAGGCCCGACAGCACCGTTTGCAGCACGGCGCGCACGGCGGCTTTGCGGTTCAGGTCGTCCCCCAGCAGGCCGCCCTTGGCCAGCTCGATGTACCAGTCGCAGAATTCGCTCCAGGTGAAATCGTAAATCTTCTGGGCGGCCAGGCCGTATTCCGCTTCTTCAAAGTTCTTGCTGATCTGGCGCACGGCCTCGTTGTATTTGCTCAGAATCCAGCGGTCCGGCAGGGTGAGTTCCTTGCCGTCCAGGGTTTCCTTACCGTCCAGGTTCATGAGCACGAAGCGGCTGGCGTTCCAAACCTTATTGGCGAAGTTCCGGGCCATTTCCACCTTTTCCGTGGAATATCGGGTGTCGTTGCCGGGAGAAATGCCCATCACCAGGGAGAAGCGCAGGGCGTCCGCGCCGTACTGGTCGATGACCTCCAGGGGGTCCACGCCGTTGCCTAAGCTCTTGCTCATTTTCCGGCCTAAGGCGTCCCGCACCAGGCCGTGAATGACCACGTTTTCAAAGGGCACATGGCCCATCTGCTCGATGCCGGAGAAGATCATGCGGGCCACCCAGAAGAAAATGATGTCGTAGCCCGTGACCAACGTGGTGGTGGGATAGAAGTACTTCAAATCCTCGGTTTCATCCGGCCAGCCCAAGGTAGAGAAGGGCCACAGGGCGGAGGAGAACCAGGTGTCCAGCACGTCCTCGTCCTGGGACAGGTT
>CACWWM010000239.1 GCA_902764565.1 uncultured Eubacteriales bacterium | reverse complement strand
CTTGCTATCGACACCGCTACCGTGGAGCTTTTGGGCGCCAGCAAGGACGCTTTTTTTGCCGCGCCCGTCACGCTGGTCATGGATCATCACCCGGACAATCCCCGCTATGCCCAGTATAACACGGTGGACGGCAAGGCTTCGGCGGCGGGGTGCATCGTGCGCCGCTGCTTAAAAGCGCTGCATATTCCGCTGACCAAAGAAATCGCCGCCAGCCTGTACTGCGCCCTCAGCACGGACACGGGCAATTTCCGCTTTCAGAACACCAACGCCGAAACCTTTTCCATTATGGCGGAGCTCATGGAAACGGGCTTTGATCTGCCCGCCGCCGCCCGCCCCCTGCATCAGCTTCGGGAAGAACCCCACGCGCGGCTGCTGGGCCGGGCGCTTTCTTCCCTGAAAATTTTCGCCGGGGGAAAATGCGCCTGCATGCGGCTGACCCAGGCGGATTATCAGGCCGCGGGGGCACTGCCGGAGCATAATACCAATATCGTCAATTACGCCCTGGATATTCCCGGGGTGGAAATGGCTTTCTTGGCCGAGGAACGGGAAAACGGTATCGTGAAAGCCAGCCTGCGGGCCGTGCCCCCCTGGAACGTGGCGGAAATTGCCAAAGCCTTTGGCGGCGGCGGGCACAAGCTGGCCGCCGGGCTGCGGCTGCCGGGCACGCTGGACGGCCTGTGCGCCGCATTGGAAGAAAAGATGCTGAAAGCCCTTGAGGACGCGCCATGAACGGATTTATCAATCTGCTGAAGCCCCCGGGCATGTCCTCCGGCGCTGTGGTGGCCATCGTGAAGCGCCTGACCGGGGAGCGCGTGGGTCACGCGGGCACCCTGGACCCGGAAGCGTCCGGCGTGCTGCCCATTATGGTGGGCAGGGCCACAAGGCTGCTGGATTGCTTTCCCGATCACAGCAAAAGCTATGTGGCGGAAATCGCCTTTGCCGGGGCAACGGACACCCAGGACGCCCAGGGAACGATCATCGAACCGAGACAAAGCGTGCCGGAACGGGAAGAAATTCTGGCCGTGCTTCCGCAATTCCGGGGAAAAATCATGCAGCGGCCCCCGGCCTATTCCGCATTGAAAAAGGACGGCGTGCCCCTGTACGCCCTGGCCCGCCAGGGAAAAGCGGTGGAAACCCAGGCCCGGGAAACCGTCATAAACCAGTTGGAATTGGGCGGCAGAACGGGGCAGGACGGCTATATGCTGTCCATCGACTGCGGCAGCGGCACCTATATCCGCACCCTCTGCCACGATATTGGGCAGGCGCTGAACGCTCCGGCTCACATGCGCTTTCTGCTTCGCACCCGCCACGGGGCATTTTCCATCGAAAACGCCGTGACCGTGGAGGAAATTATGGTAGCGGGGAACCTGGAAAAATACCTGCTGCCGCTGGATTTTCCCTTGGGCGCGCTGCCCGTGCTGCAATTGCCGGAAAGCTTCTGGAAGTTAGGGCGAAACGGGGGAAAGCTCCCCGTGGAACTTATGCCGGAGCTGAACGAAAAGGAACGCTGCCGCGTATACGCGGATAAAGAAATACTGGGCGTCGCCCACAAAGACGGGGATATCCTGCGCTTTGACGTAGGCCTGACGGGAGGATGAGAAAATGGATATTCGGGAACAATTATCCAAAATCCGCTGCTTTCTGCTGGATATGGACGGCACCTTCTATTTGGGAAATCAGCTGATCGACGGCTCCCTGGATTTTCTGGACGCGCTGAAACGCACCGGGCGGCAATGCCTGTTTTTAACCAACAATTCCTCCAAATCGGCGTCCTTTTACAAGGAAAAGCTGAAAAAGATGGGCGTGCCGGAGGAATTCCGCAGCGTGCTCACAAGCGGCCAGGCAACGGCCCGGTATGTGACGAACCGTTTTCCCGGGAAAAAGGCTTTTCTTTTGGCAAACGCCATCGAAACGGAGGAAATGAAAGCCCTGGGCGTGGAAATCGACCAGGAGCGCCCGGATTATGTGCTCATCGCCTTTGATACGGAGCTGGACTACAAAAAAATGACCCTGCTCTGCGACCATGTGCGGGCGGGCCTGCCCTACATCGCCACCCATCCGGATTTCAACTGCCCCACGGAAACGGGCTTCATTCCCGATATCGGGGCCACCATCGCCTATGTGAAGGCCAGCACGGGCCGGGAGCCGGACGTGATCATCGGCAAGCCCAACGGCGGCATCGTGGAAGAAACCCTGCGGGTGACCGGCCTCAAAAAGGAAGAAATGGCCATGGTGGGGGACAGGCTGTATACCGATATCGCTACCGGCGTGAATTTCGGCATGCTGTCCATCCTGGTGATGAGCGGGGAAACCACCGCGCAGATGGCGGCGGAATCGGCCATCAAGCCGGGCCTCACCTTCGGGCGGCTTTCGGACATGATTCCCTATTTATAAAAAATGACGGACATTCTGTTTAAGGAAAAGGATTTCGTTTTCTCTTACCGGGTGGGCGGCATTGCCGTGGAAAACGGAAAAATCCTGCTGCAAAGGCCGCCGAAGGACGATTGCGCCATCATCGGCGGCCACGTGGAAGCCCTGGAAACCGCCGAGGAAGCGCTCAGGCGGGAATTCCGGGAAGAGCTGCACACCGAAATCGAAGTGTGTAAATTGCTGGCGGTGGGGGAAATCTTCTTTCCCTGGGGAAAGAAACCCTGCCACCAGATTTGCTTCTATTATGCTGTTCGCTTGTGCGGGGATACCGTGCCAAGAAACGGCGTGTTTCACGGCTTTGACGAGCTTTCGGGGGAACGGATCGACCTGGATTATTGCTGGGTGCCGCTCAAGGATCTGGAAAACGGGCTGAAGGTCTATCCCCTGGAGCTGATCCCGTATCTCCTGAACGCGCCAGACCGCACGGTACATTTTGTTTCCAAAGAAAACGGCTGAAAGGATCGGACATGAAAAAGGCGCTGCGCCGGGCATGCATCGGCGTTTTCTGGCTGGCTGTTTGGTGGGCCGTCGCCCTTGCGGTGGGCCTGCCCAAGCTGCTTCCAGGCCCCCCGGAAACGGCGGAGGCCCTTTTCCGCTTGGCCGGAACGTCGGTTTTCTGGCGAAGCGTGGGGCTGACCCTGCTTCGGGTGGCTCTGGGCTATCTGCTGGCGGTGCTGGCCGGTATGGCCCTGGCGGCGGCGTGCTGGCGGATGAAGGGCGTGGACGCGCTTTTATCTCCCCTGCGCACGGTCATCAAAGCCACCCCCGTTTCTTCTTTTATCCTGCTGGTTTGGCTGTGGCTCCAGCGCGCCCATGTGCCGGTATTCATTTCCTTTCTCATGGTGCTGCCCATTATCTGGACTGCCGTGCAGGAAGCCCTGGGCGCGGTGGACGGAAATTTGAAGGAAATGACCAATATGTACCGCTTTTCCCGCTGGCAGAAAGTGAAATACCTGTACGCCCCCAGTGTGAAGCCCGCCTTTATGGCTGCGGCGCTGACGGGCCTGGGCTTTGCCTGGAAAAGCGGCATCGCGGCGGAGGTGATCGCCCTGACGCCGGATTCCGTGGGCAAGCATTTGAGCGACGCGAAAAACTATCTGGAATACCCCGATCTTTTCGCCTGGACGCTGACGGTGATCCTGCTGTCCATGCTGCTGGAAGCGGCATTGAAAACGGCGGCCCGGCGCGGAAAGGGGGCGAAAAAATGATCGTTCTTTCGGATGTGACCGCCGGTTATCCCGGGAAAACGGTGCTGCAAAAGCTGACCCTTTCCCTGCCGGAGAAGGGAGCAGCCGCCCTGATGGCCCCCAGCGGCTTTGGCAAAACCACCCTGCTTCGGGTGCTGGCCGGGCTGCTGAAACCGGAATCGGGCACGGTTTCCGGGCTGGAAAACAAGAAAATCGCTTTTCTTTTTCAGGAAGACCGGCTGCTTCCCTGGCTGACGGCGGAAAAGAACGTGGAAATCGTAAGCGATAAGGAAAAAGCCCGGTTCTGGCTGCAAGCCATGGAAATTGACGGCCCCGGCCTGTATCCCCATGAAATGAGCGGCGGCATGCAGCGCCGGGTGGCATTGGCCCGGGCCATGGCTTTCGGCGGCGATTTGCTGCTGCTGGACGAACCCTTCAAGGGCCTGGACGAAGCCCTCCGCGCCCGGATCTCCGCCCGCGTCAAAAATCAATTCCCTCTGACCGTGCTTTCCATCCACGATCAGGAGGAAGCGGAGCTCATGGGCGCAACCATCCTGCGCCTTGACC
>CACWWM010000238.1 GCA_902764565.1 uncultured Eubacteriales bacterium | reverse complement strand
TTGCCCAGGTTGGCGTAGTCCACGCCGTAGCCCAGGAACGCGCCGTTGAGGGCGAAGGAGTCCGCGCCGGTGTAGTGGGGGATGCCCGCTTCGGCCAGGGCTTCATAGATGGCAAGCTCAGAGGCCATGATGGTGTTGTCGGTGGGGGTGAACACGGCGTCCATTTCATCGGCGATGATGGCGTCGGCGGCCAGAATCACTTCGGAGATGTTGGCGCCGGGGTATTCCTTGAAGGAAACGCCCTTGGCAGTCAGGATTTCCTTGGCGGCGGCGATGGGGGCGGTGGAGGCGTCCTCGCTGGGGTTATACAGCAGGGCGATTTTGGAAGCGTCCGGGTCGGCGGCGAAGATCAGGTTGAACACGGCGTTCGTGTCCAGATAGTCGGAGGTGCCGGTGATGTTGGCGCCGGGGGCTTCCAGGCTGGCGACCAGGCCAGCGCCCACGGGGTCGCTGACGGCGGCGAAGACCACGGGAATCTGGTTATCCTCGGTCATGGCCTGCATGGTCATGGCCACGGGGGTGGCCACGCCCACCATCAGATCCACGCCGTCGGCAATGAAATCGGCGATGATCTGCTGCATCACGCTGCCGTCCAGGTTGCAGTTGTCTTCCTGAATGTCAAAGGTCACGCCTTTTTCGGCTTCGATCACCTTGAGCTGGGCCCGGATGTTGGCGATGATCTGGTTCAGGGAAGCGTCGTCCACGAAGTTGCAGATGCCGATCTTGAAGGTGGTTTTTTCTTCCGCCAGGGACGCGGAGCAGAAGCACAGGGTCATGATCAGGGCGAGCGCCAGAGCGAAACACTTTTTCATTGCAGATACCTTCCTTTCAAATCCGTTCGTTATTTTATGGGATGAAAAAACGCCCCAACGCGCAGTCGCTCTGCGCGCTGAGGCGGAATTTCCGCGGTGCCACTCAGCTTTGCTTCTGATAGGGAAGCAATCTCATTCGCGTACCCATGATACGCGCCGCCCGGTAACGGGGACGGAACCCGTCGCTGCCTACTCGCATGCTTTCGGAGCGCCCTCAGGAGCCCATTCGTCCATCTGCCGCGCGCCGCCGTCCCACTATCGGCGGTTCCCTTTGCCGTGGCTTGGAAGGACTACTCTTCTCCCTCGCTGGTTTATGGGCATATGATACCTTCTTTCCTGCCCGGCTGTCAAGAGTGAAACTGTATTTGGAATGTTTTTCTTGCGTGAAAGAGAAAGACAGACGGGGGGCGCGCAGAGCACAGAGTTCAGAGTACAGATTGTTTTGTCTGTCCTATGTTGATTCCAAAGGTATTGACTAAATAATCTCAACTCTGAACTCTGAACTCTCCACTTTTCACTTTTCGCGCTGCCCTGCGCCTCCGCCCAGGGCAATCGTTTATTGCGATATTATAAAGAATTTTCCATGAAATTCATTTTTTGTAATATTATTGTAATAATATTACCTCCGAAGAAATGGTTTTCCTTATCCTTTATTCGCCTTTCTCGGAAGGGGGTCTGGGGGAAACCGCTCTTTGGGGGCCGAAGCGCCCGGAAAATCATCCAGTGGATGATTTTCAGCGGAGGCCGGGCGGCAGCCCCGGGATCAAAGAGCGGTTTCCCCCAGTAAACGTTTTTCGTAAGCGATTGCCCTGCGCCTCCGCCTTTTCCCCCTTGACGCGGCCCGGAATTTGCGGTATCTTGTAGAAAACGGGCAAAGGGGGCACCCTGATATGTTGTTTATCGGGATCTGCGGGGCCAGCGGCTCGGGCAAAACCACCCTGGCGGACGAGCTGGTGCGGGATATGGGCGTGGACAGCGTGCTGATCAATCAGGACGCCTATTATACCGACCATCCCGACCTGACGTTTGAAGAACGCGTTCACCTGAATTACGACGAGCCGGGCATCTTCGATCACGAGCTGCTGTACAGCGATATCTGCGATCTGCTGGCGGGAAAAACCATCACCCGCAAGGCCTACGATTTCGCCCAGCACCGCCGCTGCGATACGGACGAGATCATCCATCCCGCTACGGTGGTGATCGTGGAGGGCATCCACTCCTTCTATGACCCCCGGCTGCGGGAAAAAATGTTCCTGAAGCTGTATATCAACGTGGAGCCGGATATCTGCCTGCTGCGCCGCATCAGCCGGGACATCAAGGAGCGGGGCCGCCAGATCGACAACATCGGCGAACAGTATTTAGCCACCGTCAAGCCCATGTACGATCAGTACATCCGCAACTATATCCACTACGCCGACGTGGTGGTGATGAAGGGCGGCAAGGATACCCGCATCGTGCCCATCCTGGCGGGCTATCTGCAGAGCGTGCTTGCCAAAGGCGAAGAAGTGTAATCCCTATTATCTTGATTTATTAGATAAATAGTGGAGGATATATCCCATAAAACATCATAAAACAGAAAAAATCAGAAAGAAATGTGGCAAATCATTGCATAAAGCATATTCCTGCCCTTCGGGGGCACAATAACCCCGGGGCGGGGAGCGCGCCGCGAATCGTGCACGCTGCTGAATGCCCTGAGAGAGCCTGCCGGATGCGGCGCGCTCTCTTTTTTTGCGCATGAAAAAACGCCGACGGCGCTGGCACCGCCGTCGGCGCAGGATGAACGAAAGCGATCCGCTTATTTGGAAGGATTACGGCAGGTCTTCATCCACCACGAAGCTGCCGGGGCCCTCGTCCGAAAAGCCGCCCTCCAGCCATTGCCCTACGCGCAGCAGGATACGCTCGGCCTTGGCGTCCAATTCGCCGCTGCCGCTGCGCCCCACGCCGTTCATGACCAGGGCGACGGCGGTGCGGGTATTCGGTTCCACGAACAAATCGGTCAGCATGCCCGCCCAGCGGCCCTGATGGCCGTACCAGACGCGGCCGTCGGAGGCGGTGAACCGGACAGGCTGATGTACAGGCTGCCCACGGAGGTGCGGTAATGGCTGTCCGGGTCGCAGGTGTCCTCGTAGAACGCCTGATCCTCCTCCAGGTATTTTTCCGCTTTCATGTACACCTCGCCCTCCTGGGTGTAGGTGCGGGACAGCGGTTCGGGATCGGGCAGCAGATGGGCGGCATACGAAGCGTTGATGCCCAGCGGGGCGAAAACGGCGTCGCGCATGTAGGCGTTCAGGCTTTGGCCGGAGGCCCGCTCGATGGCGCTGCCCATGATGCCGCCGTTCAGGTTGGCGTATTCGTAATGGACGCCCGGTTCGTATTTGGAAAAATAGCGGTTCTGATCCACGGTGATTTTTTCCCACGCGGGGGCGGCGGCGTATTGCGCGCTGCCCAGCAGGGAAGAAGTGTGGCTCATGGCCTGGCGCAGGGTGACGGGCAAATCGGGAAAGCGGGGATTGCGGATGGGCGCGCCCGTACTGCCGTAGGTGAGGGGCGCGTCCAGGTCGATTTTGCCTTCCTCCTTGAGCCGCATCACGCCCACGGCGGTAATCATCTTGGTCAGGGAGGCCACCTTGAACACCGTATCCCCGTCCACGGGCCGGCCGTTATATTTGGCGTCCGCGCCGAAAAAATATTTGTACAGGGTTTCCCCGTCCCGGCTCACGATCACGCCCCCGCCGATGGCGTCCGACCGGGTGAACAGGCGCAGGAAATAGGCGTCCGCCGCCGCTGCCGCCGTTTCGTCCAGTTCGCAGAAGCCCCCGCAGGGAACGGCGAGCAGCGCCAGGATCAGCGCCAGGGAAACCAGCCGTTTTACAGCTTTTCCAGCCGCTCCAAGCATTGGTACAGCCTCTCCAAATCGTCTTCGCTTTCGTATTGCAGAATGATTTTTCCGCGCTTGCGGTTGCCCTTGAACAGGGTGCGCAGGCCGAAGGTTTCCCGCATGCGGCTTTCCATGTCCTGCAATTCCAGGGGCAGGGGCCGGGGGACGGGCTTGGGCTTCGGCAGGGCGGGTTCGGGCTGGGCGGCCAGCTTTTCCAGGGCGCGCACGCTCAAGCCCTCCAAAATCACCAGCTGGGCCAGGGCCACCTGGCGCTTTTCATCCTCCAGGCCCGCCAGCACCCGGGCATGACCCGCGCTGATGCGGCCCGCGATCACGTCCTGCCGCACGGTTTCCGGCAGGGAAAGGAGCCGCAGGCTGTTGGCCACGGCGGGGCGGGATTTGCCCAGCTTTTTCGCCGCCTGATCCTGGGTATAGCCGCAGGCTTCCATGAACTGCCGGATGGCGGCGGCTTCCTCGATGGGGTTCAGGTCTTCCCGCTGTAAATTTTCGATCAGGGACGCTTCCATCTGCTCGGCGGGGGTGAAAGCCCGCACGATGCAGGGCACCGCGTCCAGCCCCGCGATGCGGGCGGCCCGGAAACGTCTTTCGCCCGCTATGATGCGGTAGCGCCCGTTTTCTTCCACCACCAGCAGGGGCTGCAGCACCCCTGCCTGCCGGATGGAATCCGCCAGGGCCTGGAGAGATGCTTCGTCAAATTCCCGCCGGGGCTGATCCGGGTTCCGGTCCAGCTCCGTGATGGCGATCATGCTCACCGTGTTTTCCAGATCGCTGCTTTCGGGCAGCAGGGCGTCCAGGCCCCTTCCCAGGCCGGTCTTTTTCATGATTGATTCCACTCCATCCTGGATGATTTGATTTAGAATAAGAGTTGAGAGTTGAGAGTGAAGCGTTGAGATATAAATGGTCGATCAAATATGATTCTCCTGTTTTAAACGCTTATAATATCTCACCGCTCAGCTCTCCGCTCTCCACGCTGCCAAAGCGAATCCTTGAAATTATTTCAAATTTTTGTTCTTCTTAATGACCTCTTGGGACAGCGCCATATACGCTTCCGTACCGCTGCTGCGGGGATCGTACATGTGAATGGGCAGGCCGTGGCTGGGCGCTTCGCCCAGGCGCACGGTGCGGGGCACGGTGGTTTTGAACACCTGGGATTTGAAGTGCTTTTTCACTTCCGCTACCACCTGCAGACCCAAATTGGTGCGGCCATCCAGCATGGTCAGCAGCACGCCTTCGATTTCCAGCCCCGGGTTCAGCCCCCGCTTTACCCGCTGCACGGTGTTCATCAGGGCGGTGACCCCCTCCAGGGCGTAGTATTCGCACTGAATGGGGATCAGGATGCTTTGGGCAGCGGTGAGGGCGTTTACCGTGAGCAGGCCCAGGGAGGGCGGGCAGTCGATGATGATAAAATCATATTGGGGGCGGAGGGGCTCCAGCGCCGCCCGCATGCGGTATTCCCGGCGGCTCATGTTGGCCAGCTCCAGCTCGGCCCCGGCCAGGCGGATATCCGAAGGGGCGACCCATAATTTGTTCTGCCGGGTGGCCGCAATGGCGCCGTCCATGGTGCATTCTCCCAGCAGCGCTTCATACACCGTTTTCTTTCCGGCCTTTACGCCCAGGCCGCTGCTGGCGTTGCCCTGGGGGTCCATATCCACCAGCAGGGTTTTCCTGCCCGCTTCGGCCAAACAGGCCGCTAAATTCACGGCGGTGGTGGTTTTGCCCACGCCGCCCTTCTGGTTGGCGATGCAGATGATTTTGCTCACGGAAAATCAATTCCTTTTTCGTAGATTATTGCAGCCATTCCCGCCAGCGGAAGGGGGGATAGCAGCTTTTGACTACCGACGCGATGGCGGCAAGCTCTTCCCGGGTTTGCAGCGGGGCAAAGCGCGTGTACAGGGCCCGCAGGGCGGACAGGCTGGGATAACGCATGGAATAATCCCGCAGGGATTGCAGCTGCTTTTCGTCCGTCGGCAGCTCCAGGAAGGGCAGCAGCATCAGCTCGTCGGCCATGGCGGCGAAATCCTCCAGCCGGACGCGCACCCAGGTGCCGTCCTCCAGGGCGATGAGCATCCTTCCGCCCGTGGCCTGCCGCACGGCGCGGAACAGCAGGCTGTCCAGCTCTGCGGCCAGGCCGTCCCGGCTGCCGCCAAAGGAAAAGCCGTTCAGCCGCCCGGCGATCTCGCCCACCGTGGGCGTCAGGGCTTCCAGCAGCGGGCCGCCCAGCCAGGGCTTGAGCACGATCATCACCTGCGCCTGGGAAACCATGGGCTTTCCCTCCCGTCACGGACATTTCTTTAGTTAAAGCCGAAGATTTTCCGGCAGACCTTGTAGCCGCCGATCATGACCGCCCGGCCGCCCGGACCCGGCAGGTGCAGCAGCCCTCCCAGCAGGCTGCGGCGCAGCCGCTTGTAAATGCGGGGGTTTTCCTTTTGGATGAAGGCCCACAGCTCCGCTTTCTTTTGCAGATTTTCTTCCGTGCCGCTCTTGGTAAGCAGGACGGTGGAAACGGTGGTCACGATCTCCAGGAAATTGAGCATATACCGGCGCTTATGCACGTCGCCTATGGCATAGGGATCGGCCTGGCTCACCAGCAGCCGGTTGACCAGCAGCGCCTGGTCGATGCGGCGGATCATCACCTGTTCCTGGACGGACTGATCCTCCCGGCCGATAAAATAATGGTAGAAATCCACGTCCAGGTAGTACATTTTTTCCACGTTTTTCAGCGGCACGTACACGTACAGCTCGTCCACGTAGAAGGTGTGCTTGGGCAGGGCCATGCCGCAGTCCCGCAGCAATTGCGTGCGGTAGATCACCGAATGCATGAGCATGTACTGGCCCTTGCGGAAATGCCGGGTTTCCTCCCAGCCGAACACCCGATGCCGGGGCAGAGCGTGATGATAGCTCATCACGTGCTTGTGCGCCGCGCCCGCTTTATCATAAACATAATTGCTCACCAGCATATCGATCCGGGCGTCCGGCGCGGAAAAGCCCCGGAGGGTTTCCAGCACTTTGGGATAGGCGGCTTCGTCCACCCAGTCGTCGCTGTCCACAACCTTGAAATACAGTCCCGTGGCGCTTTTCAGCCCGGTCATCACCGCGTCGCCGTGGCCGCCGTTTTCCTGGTGAATGGCTTTTACGACGCCGGGATAGCGGCGCTCATAATCGTCGGCGATGCGGGCGGTATCGTCCGTGGAGCCGTCGTCTACGATCAGGATTTCCACCTGATCCCCGCCCGGCAGCAGGGATTCGATGGCATGGGCCATATAGTCCTGGGAATTATAACTTGGAATCGCAATCGATAACAGTTTCATGCCCCTCATCTCCTATACTGATATCGCCTGTGACCGATTATATTATACACGATTTGCTCCTTTTCGCCTGATCTCACCGCCGATGAGATTCCCGCCACAGGCGGTCATCGGCGGTTCGTCCTGCGCCAGGGGCGTGACGCCCCTGGACCCTCGCTTGGCGAAGATACTTACATGGGTAGACCCTGCAATCTTCGCCAGTTGCTGGGAGATACGAAAGATAGGGGGCTTCTGGCCCACAGAAAGCCGGGAAAATCCTTAGGGGGAAAGCTCGCTTTCCCCTAAGGGATTATTCCCCGGCTTTCCCCGGATGCGCAGCATCCGGGTTGGCGGCTTTCAGCCGCCGGGCCAGAAGCAAACGGCAGCATGTTTGACCGTTTTTTCAAGCAGCAGCGGGAGTTTGTTTGTTCAACGCGATAATCCCATTCCGCAGAAGAGGGTCCAGGGGAATCATTCCCCTGGTGGGGTGCGGGGCAAAGCCCCGCAGGGTTCTCCCCG
>CACWWM010000237.1 GCA_902764565.1 uncultured Eubacteriales bacterium | reverse complement strand
AAGGCCCATGAGATAATGCCAGCGGGCGTTGCGCCCGGTGCTGGGCACGGCGGCCAGGATGCTGACGGCCTCCTGCCAGCGGCCGCTGTTGATGGCGCGGATGGCGGAGCGCACCTCCGTGCTGTCAAAGGGCATTTCCTGGGGCGGGGGCACGGAGGACGAACGCTGGCGGGAACCGAAGCCGAACAGATCGTCAAAATCATAAAAGCCGCCGCTGAAAGGCCCATAGCCGCCGGAGCTGCCGCCGCCCTGCTGATACCCGCCGTAGGGATTGCCGCGCTGCTGGCCGCCGTAGGGATTGCCGTAGGATTGCTGATAGCCCTGGGACTGCTGCTGCCGCGCCTGATACTTTTCCGGGTGCATCAGCATGTCGTAGGCTTCGTTCACTTCGTTCATTTTCCGGGTGGCGTTGGGGTCGTCCGGGTGCAGGTCGGGGTGGCACTCCTTGGCCTTCTGCCGGTACGCCCTTTTGATCTCGTCCGGCGTGGCGCCCGGGCTTACGCCCAATACCCTGTGGGGATCAGTGACCATGCTGTTCACCCTCCGTCTGTCGGCTTGTTTCTTCCTGGTTCTTTTTCCGGCTGAGCATTTCGTTATAGCTTTGCCATACGCCGGAATAAAGGATATTGCGCATGATGTTCACATCCTGAACCAGGGGCAGCCCTTCAAAAATCTCGGCTGCCTGTCCCATGGGCTGGCGCAGCATGTCCCCCGCGTCTTCGGGCTTTAAGTCCATGGCGGGCAGGGGATTGAAGCATCCCTTTTTCATATCCTGGTCGTAATCCACCGCCGCGTCCATCATATAAACGAACTTGCCCAGATAATATCCGAAGGCGGCCATCTGGGGCTGGAAATAATCGTCCTTCCATCCGGCCGGACAAATCCGCCGCCCGTTCGGGCTGGGCTTTGGGATCCTTTTCCACTTCATGGATGGCGTCGATGCAGCTTTCAATGGCTTCGCAGGGACGGGGCCATCGGGCCTTGACCGCCTGATAGTGGCGTTTCAGCAAATCGGAATACACCTTGCCGGAAGCCTTGCGCTCGTCCTCCCAATCGTCCAGGGCCTTGTAATAGGTAAGCGCCACCGTCATCCCGGCGGCGTATTCGGTAAAGGACGTAATGACCTCCGGGTGCTTTTTTACCGGATGGGGCGGGCAGACCGTTTCCCTGCTCGTTTCCTCCGGCTCGTAGAGCGAACCCAAAAGCAGCAGCATAAAGGTCATATCGAAATTCAGGCCCATGCGGCCCGCCAGGCCGTATTTTTCATTCAGCACGCGGCACAGGCCGCAGTACACGGCCTTGTAGCGCTTCTTTTCTTCCTCGGACAGATCCGCGCCGTAGGGGCGCACATAACCGAACATTTTTGATCCTCTCTCAGGATTTCATCCTGAACCGGTTCTGGCACTTGGGGCAGCAGATTTCCTTTTCCCCCGCGCCCCGGCTCATGCGCAGCAGCGCCTTGCATTGGGGGCACTTGAAATACTTATACTGGCGCATGAGCTTCAAGCGCTTCCAAAGCTGCACGGTTTTGGTTCTGACGTTGGCCCACCAGGCGGCGAACCGATCGTTTTCCTGCTGGCGCTTGTAGCTTTTCCGGGAAAAGATGCGGAAAATGGAATAGCCGTAGGCAAACATGCTGAGCACCGCCAGCACCGATAAGCCGGTCAGCGCCGTGGCAAGCTGCAAAACCAGGCTGCAAACGATGCAGGCAAGGCCCAACTGATCAATGCCGGTGCGCCCGCTCATAAAGGCGGCGAAGCGCTGGCCTAAATTCCGAAGAAACGACATGGCAATCCCCTCCAAAGAATGATCTTTCCTTACCAGTATGAAGTATACCACGGATTTGTGGATAAATATAGAAGCAATCGTGGCAAAATTCGGATAGATGCTTTATTGCCGCGATAAAAATTTCAGCTTGGGCCTGATCCGGTTGGCGTAAAAGGGCAAAAGCCGCACCAGCACCATATCGTACAGGAACATGCAGCCCACGTAGGCGATCACAAAGCCGACGGAGAGGAAAACGCCCATTTCTTTGAATTCCTGAAGCATGGCCTCCATGGGGAACAACAGGTACAGCAGGCCGTACATCAGGCCCATCGCGCCCGCGAACAGCAGCCCCTTGCAGCAAATTCTTTTCCACTTGGGTCTGATTTTGTCCATGGGCCATTTCACGATGGGGTAATAGCCGATAAACAGATAAAAGAAGGCCGCTTCCTTATCAAAGCCCAAAATCAGCGCAAGGAACGCCACGGAAAAGAAGGTGGCCCAGGCGGCGCTTTTGCCAAGCTCGATCAGAATGGGCAGCAGCAGCGCGCCGCACAGCATGGGCACGGCGTAGGTGGCGGCGGGGATCACGCCGCCGATCAGCATGATGACCGCCGACAGGGCGACGGCCATGCCGCAGAAGGCCACCGTCACGCTCTGTTTCCGGGCGTTTTTTCTCTGGCTGGGCAAAAGGCGCTTCCTCCTTAAATGAACCGATCCCGCCGGGACAGATTTTTGATCGTGAAATAGGCGGCCAGGAACATGACGGCGATAAAGGCGATGAACACCGTCAGCGTGCCGTCCCGATCCGACGAAGCGATCAGATCGTAAATCCCGTGCAGCGCGATGGGGCAGATCAGCGACAGCCGCAGGCAGACCTTCGCGTAACGGTCATGGCCGTGGCGCTCGTGGGATTTCGCCAGGCCGTACCACGCGCCCATGAACACCCCGAAGCAGGCGTGGCCGGGAATGGCCGTCACCGCCCGCAGCACCGCCGTGCCGAAGCCGTACATGACCACATAATCGATGTTTTCCCACAGGGCGAAGCCCAGGGATACGAACACCGCGTACACCACGCCGTCAAACTGGCAGTTGAAGTACGGGGAACGCCAGGTGCGCCATCGGAGCAGCAGGAACTTGAAGCCCTCTTCCGCAAGGCCCACCACCAGGAAATTAAACAGCAATTGGTACAGCAAGGAATCTTCCGAAAGAACGGCGTTCAGAAGCCGGGCCCCGATGCGTTCTGCGTAGGCGGCCAGGGCGGTGGAGATGATGCCCTGCAAAAGCAGCACGCCCAGCAGGGAAGCGGGCTCCTTTTCCAGCCGATCCGCCTTGTAAACGTAAATCAGCAGCAGCACGGCGGGGATCACCGCCGCCGCGATCAGAATGATGTTGGGCTGATAAACCGCAGGCCGGTAAACGTAATACATGTCCTTACCCCTTCTTCCTGTTTCTTCGTAAATTATAGCTTTGATTCGGAAATTGTCAAGCAAGGGCCCGTTTTCAGGCCCGTTCTCTTTCCTTTTCGACCGAAAAAAAATTAACCAAAAACTAACCACAATCTATCCAGCTTCTCTTGAAAAAACTTTTTCCTTGTGGTATGATAGCAATGGAATATGCAGGCAACGGTCAATTGACCTGATTTTTTAACGCACAGGCAAAGGACGGTGGTTTTCTTGGCCCTTGTGAATATGCGATCTCTGCTGAAAGACGCCCAAAACGGCGGCTGGGCCGTGGGCTCCTTCAGCGTGGCCAATATGGAGTGCGTCCGCGGCGTGGTAAACGCGGCGGAAGAACTGCGCGCGCCCATCATTCTGCAAATCGCGGAGGTGCGCCTCCCCCATTCCCCCCTGGCGCTGATGGGCCCCCTGATGCTGGCGGCGGCGAAGCGGGCCACCGTGCCAGTGGCGGTGCATCTGGATCACGGAAAGACCATTTCCTGCATCCAGGAAGCGCTGAGCTTAGGCTTTACCTCCGTCATGTGCGACGGCTCCGAGCTGCCCATTGAGGAAAATATCAAATTGACGGAGGAAGTTGTTTCCCTCGCGTCGAAATATGATGCAGCAGTAGAAGCGGAAGTGGGCCGGGTGGGCCGGGGCGAAGACGGCAGCGAAGCGGAAGCCCAAATCGCCTCCCTTGACGATTGCTTCCGGATGGATAAAACCGGCATCGACGCTTTGGCCGTAGGCATCGGCAACGCCCATGGGCTGTACGCCGCCGCGCCCCATTTGCGGTACGACGTGCTGGAAAAGCTAAACGGCAAGCTCCGGGCCGCCCTGGTGCTCCACGGCGGCACGGGCCTGTCGGACGAACAGTTTCAAACGGTCATTTCCCTGGGCATGCGGAAAATCAACGTCGCAACGGACATTTTCATGGCCCAGGCGGCCGCGTGCCAGGGCAGCGATATTTACCGCAACATCGTTTCTTCCGTGGACGCGGTTTCACAGGTTGTAAAACGGCATATCCGTCTGTTCGGCAGCGAAGGAAAGGCGTGATTTTCTCATGATACGGTTTGATTTGAACAGGCCTCTGCACATCATTCCCGTGGGCCGGGTGGCGATCGACTTTAACCCCACCGATTACAACCGCCCCCTGAACGAAAGCGCCAACTTCAATAAATATTTGGGCGGCTCCCCCGCCAATATCGCCGTGGGCATGGCGCGGCTGGGCAGCCGGGTGGGCTTTTTGGGCCGCGTTTCCGACGACCAGTTCGGCACCTTCGTGACGGATTACTTTAAAAATGAAGGAATCGACGTTTCCCACATTTTCCGCTGCGAGCACGGGGAAACGCTGGGCCTGACCTTCACCGAAATGCTATCCCCCACCCAGTCCTCCATCCTCATGTACCGGGAGGGCGCGGCCGATCTGCAGCTCTGCACGGACGACGTGAACGAAGCCTATATCGCTTCCTCCGCCTGCCTGCTGATTTCCGGCACGGCGCTGTGCACCTCCCCCACCCGGGAAGCGTCCCTGAAAGCGCTGACCTTCGCTTTGCGCAATCATGTGCCCGTAGTGTTCGACGCGGACTACCGGGCCTACACCTGGAAAAACAAGGACGAAATCGCCATTTACACCTCCCTGGTTGCCGAAAAAGCCGACATCATCATGGGCAGCCGGGAGGAATTTGATTTGATGGAGCGGCTGCTTTCTCTGGACGGCACGGACGAAGCCTCCGCCGCTTACTGGCTGAATAAATCCGCTTCCATCTGCGTCATCAAGCACGGCAAATCCGGCTCCCGCGCTTACAGCCGGGACGGCGGAAACTGGAACGTGAAGCCCCGGGACGGCGGAAACTGGAACGTGAAGCCCTTCCCCGTCAGCGCCCTGAAAGGCTTCGGGGGCGGGGACGGCTACGCTTCCTCCTTCCTCCACGCCCTCATGGCGGGCATCCCCCTGCCGGACGCTTTGGAGCGCGGCAGCGCCTCCGCCGCCATGCTGGTGGCCAGCCACGCGTGCAGCAAGGACATGCCCACGGAAGACAAGCTGCTGGCGTTTATCAAGGAAGAAAAAGAAAAGTACGGAAGCGTTATTACGCCGCTATGAAAAAAGAGTGGAGAGTGAAGAGTTGAGAGTTGAGATTTAATTGGATAATTTTCGTTCGTTTGATATTCACCTTACACCGAAAAGCGAAATCATAATAAAACTCAACTCTCAACTCCCAACTCTTCTGTTTTCACTGACAAATATCATCAATATCAAATAAGGAGTTGATTCCATTGAGTGAAGTCCAGATCATGAAGCCCTTCATCAACGGCCGGTACGTCGAAAGCAAGAGCACAAAGTACAACGATATTTTCGACCCCTCCACCGGCAAACAGATCGCCAAGGTGCCCTGCTGCACCCAGGAGGAAGTGGAACAGGCCATCGCCGCCGCGAAAGCCGCTTTCCCCGCCTGGAAGGATACCCCCGTGCGCAAGCGCGCCGCCATTATGATGAAGCTGCGCAACCTGATCGAAGAACACATGGAGGAACTGACCCTGCTGTGCGCCACGGAAAACGGCAAGTGCTGGAGCGAAGCCGCGGGCGACGTGGGCAAGGCCCTGGAGATGACGGAGCTGGCCTGCTCCGCTCCTTCCCTGCTTATGGGCGAAAGCCTGATGAACACCTCCTCCGGTTACGATACCACCCTGTACCGGGAGCCCATCGGCGTGTTCGCCGGCATTGCCCCCTGGAATTTCCCCGCCATGATCCCCGTGGGCTGGATGGCCCCGCTGTGCATCGTGTGCGGCAACGCGTTCGTTTTGAAGCCCGCCTCCACCACGCCCATGACCAGCCTGAAATTTGCGGAGCTGTACAAGGAAGCGGGCGTTCCCGACGGCATTTTCAACGTGGTGCCCTGCTCCCGCAACGAAGCCGAAACCTTCCTGACCCATCCCGACGTGCGGGGCATTACCTTCGTGGGTTCCACCTCCGTGGGCCAGCACGTGTACGCCACCGCCGCCGCCCACGGCAAACGGGTGCAGTGCCTGTGCGAAGCCAAGAACCACGCCCTGGTGCTGGAAGACGCGCCCATTACCCGCACCGCCGCGGGCATCATGAATTCCTCCTTCGGCTGCGCGGGCGAAAGGTGCATGGCCCTGCCCGTGGTGGTGGCCCAGGAATCCATCGCGGACAGGCTGGTGGAAGAAATCGTGCGCCTGTGCAAACAGCAGAAGGTGGGCCCCGCTTACGATAAGACCAGCAAGCTGGGGCCTGTTGGCAGCAAGGGACACCAGAAATTCGTATTGGACTGGATTCAGAAGGGCATCGACGAGGG
>CACWWM010000236.1 GCA_902764565.1 uncultured Eubacteriales bacterium | reverse complement strand
TTGGGGGTGTTCAGCATGCTGCCGTTTTCCGCCTGGGTGGCCCAATTGAGCACCTTGGGGCAGATGGGCGAAGCATGACCCAGCAGATCCTTGCGGACGATCAGCACGCACAGGCCGGCGGGGCCGATGTTCTTCTGCGCGCCGGCGTACACCACGCCGAACTTGTTGATGTCGTACACTTCGCCCAGGATGTTGCTGCTCATATCGGCCACCAGGGGCGCGTTGCCTTCGGGCAGCTTCGTATAATGAGTGCCGTAGATGGTATTGTTGGTGGTGATATGCAGGTAATCCGCATCGGGATTCAGCTTGCCTTCCCAATCGGGAATGTATACATAATTATCGTCCCGGGAGGACGCGACCACGTTCACCTTCAAATACTTGGCAGCCTCTCCAGCCGCGCCGTGAGCAAAATTGCCGCTGTCGATGTAATCCGCGACCCCCTTCACGCCCAAATTCATGGGCACAGAAGCGAACTGCATCGTCGCGCCGCCATGGAGGAACAGCACCGCGTAGGTTTCCGGAATGTGCATCAGAGCACGCAGCCGGGCTTCCGTATCGTCGATGATGGCCTGGTACATGGGGCTGCGATGGCTCATTTCCATCACGTTCATGCCCGTATCGCCGTACACCGGCAGCGCTTCCTTCACTTTTTCCAGCACAGGCAGGGGCAGTACGGAGGGACCGGGAGAGAAATTATATACTCGTTCCATTGCGAGCAATCCACCTTTCTTGCTTCTTCGTTTTATTGGGTCAATTTTCGCCCGCCGGGCATTTTTTGACCGTGCGCATATCATATCATGTTCCCGCATTTTTATCAACCGCCGCAGCCGCAAAGAACAGTGAAAAAACAATTTGCAAACATCAGCATGCGGCAGAGGCATACGCTGGGGCCTCCGCGGCCCCAGACCCTGCGGCCGGGCCAGAAGCATAAGGCCGCCAAGTAAAACGATTTCCCAAGAAGCAGCGGGAAGCAAGCTGTTTCGACACGCCAAGCAATATCCGCAAGCGAGAGTCCAGGGAGATCATCTCCCTGGTGGGGCGCGGGGCAAAGCCCCGCTGTTTACTTGACAATAAAATAGACCAGCGATCCAATAAAGCCCGAATCGCTGGCCTTGGAATCGTTTATTGATGCTGTGTTACAGCTTCACTTCACCGTTGGCAATCATACGGCCGTTTTCGCGGCTGAACAGCATGATGTTTTCGCCGGAGAAGGACAGGCGCACCTTCTGACCGATCTTATAGACCACGCCGCCGAAGACCACGGCGGTGAGCAGGAAATTGCCCACGCGGATCTTCACCGTGGTTTCCCGCTGAACACTTCGCCCTCGATGGCCCCGTCGTCGCTGATGCGGATGAATTCGGGGCGCACGCCCAGCACGAAATCGTTTCGGGTGGGGGCGGGACGCGCTTCGTCGGTATCCTCCGCCTTAGCGATGGTATAGTTGAACACGGTGTCCTTGTTGGTTTTTTCCACATAGCCCGGCCGTTTGGCGCGCTGATCGTGCTTTGCCCTGGCCTCGGCCTGTTCCTGGTCGTCCCTGGCGTACCAGTCGGCGATTTTCATGCCGCCGCTGGGCAGGAAGCTGGCTTTGATATCCTTTAAGATCGTCAGGTTCAGGACGCCGCTTTCATCCTGGCTTCCGGCAGCTTCGATGAAGTTCACGGCGGGATTGCCCACGAAGTCCGCCACGAACAGGTTATTGGGCCGGTTGTAGACAGTCAGGGGCTCGTCGTACTGCTGCAATACGCCGTTGTCGATCAGGCAGATGCGGGTGGCCAGGGTCATGGCTTCCATCTGATCATGGGTCACGTAGACGAAGGTGGAGCCGGTGGACAGGTGCAGGCGCTGCAATTCGGAGCGCATCTCCAATCTCAGCTTGGCGTCCAGATTGGACAGCGGTTCGTCCATGAACAGCACCCGGGGCCCTGGGGCCAGGGTGCGGGCGATGGCGACGCGCTGCTGCTGGCCGCCGGACAGCTCGCTGGGATAGCGATCCATAAACTGGCCGATTTTCACGATGGCGCTCACGCGGTCCACGGCGCGCCTGATTTCTTCCTTGGTCAGCTTGCGGGTGGGGGCCTTGCCGGTTTCGTCCCGGACTACTTCGCCCTTCTCGTTCACTGCCGCGCCGGGATCGTTGATGTTGGACAGGCCGAAGGCGATGTTCTGGTACACCGTCATGTTGGGCCACAGGGCGTAATTCTGAAACAGGAAGCCCACCCGGCGCTTGTTGGGGGGAATGTTGATGCCCTGGTCGCTGTCGAATACGGGAACGCCGTCGATGGTGATGCGGCCCTCAGTGGGTGTTTCCAGACCGGCGATCATGCGCAGGGTGGTGGTTTTTCCGCAGCCGGAAGGCCCCAGCAGGGTGATAAACGCGTTGTCCTCAATGGTCAGGTCCAGATGCTCCACGGCGTAATAGCCGCCCCAGCGCTTGGTAACGTTTTTCAGTTCGATCCGTGCCATGATTTTCATCCTTCCTTGTTTCGGAAAATGCCGTCGATCAGGATGCAGGCGAAAGGCGCGTAATGCGGCGCGCATACCACGGAAACGGGAATCAGCCCCTGGCACCACCATTGCGGCACGGCATGGGGGCATTCCCTTCCTTTCCGTTTTTTGTTTTCTGGCCGGTTTTTTTCCGGCCTTTGCATTTATTATACACCCGCATTTTTGCTTGTCAAGGCTTGTTTGCCCGCAAAGCGCCGGTTCAGGCAGGAAAAACGCGGACGCGCATAGAATATAAATCTATCTGAAAAAAACGAAAAACGCTGGGAAAGAGGGATACCGATGATTACAAACGACAAGGGGATCGTTGAACTGAAGCATTTCATCCTGCGTGAAGTGTGCCGTTTGGCATGGAACGATCAGCTGACGCCGGAGGAAACGGAAAAAATCCCTTATGAGGTCAGCCCGGGGCCCAAGCCCCAATACCGCTGCTGCATTTATAGGGAGAGGGAAATCGTCCGGGGCCGCGTCCGCCTGGCTATGGGGCAAAGCCCCGATCCCGCCCGTCCCACGCAGAACGTGGTGGCGGTGATTCCCGCCGCCTGCGACGACTGCCCCATTCAGGACTATTTCGTTTCGGACATCTGCCGGTTCTGCCTGGGCAAAGCCTGCCTGAACTCCTGCAAATTCGGGGCCATCGAGCCCGGCGATTCCAAAATGCGCATCGACCCCGTCAAGTGCAAATCCTGCGGCATGTGCGCCAAAGCCTGCCCCTTCGGGGCCATCATCCATCAGACCCGGCCCTGCAAGAAGTCCTGCCCCGTGGGCGCGATCTCCTACGACGAAACGGGCCTGTGCCAGATCGACGAAAGCAAGTGCATCCACTGCGGCCATTGCATCCACAGCTGCCCCTTCGGCGCCATCGGCTCCAAGATTTACGCTGTGGACGTGATCCGGGCCATCAAGGCGGGCAAAAAAGTGATCGCCATGTGCGCCCCGGCCACGGAGGGCCAGTTCGGCGCGGACATTGGCATGGCCGCCATCCGCGCCGCGCTGAAAAAGGCGGGCTTTGCGGACATGGTGGAGGTGGGCCTGGGCGGCGACATGACCGCGGCCTATGAAGCGCTGGAATGGATCGAAGCCCGGAAGGAGGGCAAAATCATGACCACCTCCTGCTGCCCGGCCTTCATTTCCATGCTGCGGCATCATTATCCCACCATCTATGAAAACAACAAATCCACCACGGTGTCCCCCATGGTGGCGGTTTCCCGGTACCTGAAATCCCAGTATCCGGACTGCGTGACCGTGTTTATCGGCCCCTGCATCGCCAAGAAAGGCGAAACTCTGAACACCCTCATCAAGGATACGCCGGATTACGCCATGACCTACGGGGAAATCGTGGCGCTGCTGGATTCCAGGGGCATCGCCATCGAGCCGGTGGAGGAGGATTATCAGGAGTCTTCGATTTTCGGCAAACGCTTCGCGGGCAGCGGCGGCGTGGCCAATGCCGTGCTGGAGGTGATGCGGGAAATGGGCGAGGATACCGAAGGCATCCGCCTTATGACCTGTGCGGGCGGCGAGGACTGCAAAAAAGCCATGCTGCTGCTGAAAGCCGGAAAGCTGGACGCCGATTTCGTGGAGGGCATGATCTGTCCCGGCGGCTGCGTAGGCGGCCCCTCCAAGCATCAGGTGGAAGCCCTGGTGATCAAGGCCCGCGGCGATCTGCTGGCCAAGGCCGACGGACGAAAGATTTTGGAAAACCTGAAAAACTATCCCATGGATCAGTTCTCCATGCACCGGGACGGCAGCAAGCCCGAGGGAGAAA
>CACWWM010000235.1 GCA_902764565.1 uncultured Eubacteriales bacterium | reverse complement strand
GCCCGTTTCAATTGGGTCATCACGCCCAGCACGTTTTCGGGCCGCACCGTTTCGCCGGATACGCAGTTATCCCCCACGATCCAGAACCGCCCGTCCGGGAACCGCTTCAGCACACGGTGCAGCACATATCTCCCCCGCCCCTGAACGCCGGGGCGGAGGAACAGCACCGTATCATACCTGCGCACCTCCGCCGGGCTCCGCCGTTCAATCACGATCACGTCCCGGCCTTCCCGAACCAGAGGCAACATGCTGACCCCTACGTTTGTATAGGCCAGCCAGCCCGTCCGGGCCAATTCTTCCTCAAAGGTAGTCATGGGGAAATCAGCAGCCCTTCCCGGATCAGTTTGTTCAGGAAAGGCGCCAGCATTTCCCCGATTTCCTGCGCCGTGGATTCCGGGTATTTTTCTTTCAGTTTTTTATGCACCGCCTCCGGGGTGGTGTCCTCCCGCAGCGCTTCCAAAATGAACGCGGAGGATTCGTTCAGCTTCAGTATCCCGTGAAAATCCCCGGCGTTTTCACCCACAGGCACGGCGGCGATTTCGCCCCCCATGTCCATCACCGTAAATTCATAGCGCAGCTTCATGGCGTTTCTCCTTTTGTTCCTTTGGCTGGCATACGCGGCTTCCGTTCGGAAAGACGTGCGGATATGATCCGCCCGCTGCCCCGTCACCATTGCGCATCCATTATACCATTTTTTTCTGAGACCGCAAGCAAAGAAAGGCATAAAAACGCCGCCCGCACAAGGGAAACATCCCCCCGCACGAACGGCATGAAATTGCAAAGCCATAAAAAATTATTATTGCCTATTATAACTATTCGTACTCGGATCATAATAATAGCGATAGCTGTTCCCGCCATCAGCCTCAGCAGCTTGCTGAGCGGTATAATTATAATTACCACCATATCCGAAATTAACAGTAGGATTATCTTCATACGAACCGCTCTGACTGTGGTACATCCATTTTCTGTTCTCGGAATCATATTGATAATAACTCGTCGCAATCACGTCTTCATTCACAAACCGTACAACTTCCACTTCGGGATTTTCCATCTTTGCCATACAGGGGCACCTCTTTCTGCTTCAATTTACCCACATCCGACGGGAAACAGACTGCCGCCATCTATGGTCAGGGATAGTATAACATGTTTTTCCATCGTTTGCAAGCGGTAAATCAAAATTTTATCAACTTTTTCCCTAACATTTTACCACTTTTTGCAGACGTTTCTGTTACGGCGGGCGTACCGCCCGCATTCCCGCCCTGTTTTTCCCCATATCACCCATGGGCAGCCAAACGCCGAGGCAAATGAGCCTTAATTTACCCAGAATCCCCCCATGCGGTCACAGCGACTTTTTAACGGCGGTGATCAAAGCGCTGATCAGCATGCAAAGCACATACACGGCGATACCGGCGAACAGCGACACGATTTCCATATACCGGCGAGCCGTCATGCTCGTCACGATCAGGATACCAAAATACAGGGGATTGGCCAGGGCATACGTCCGTTTGGCGTAGCTTTGCCCATGAACGGAGCAAACCGTGCGCTTCATCGCGGGCCGGGAAACCGCCCAGGCGCACGCGGCGGCAGCCATCACGCCGTAACCGACCATATGGCCCTCATAAACCAGCTTGTCCATCATGCTCAGCCCATAGATTTCCCCAAAGGCCAGCCCGGTGCCCAGCACGAAAATCAGGAGATACACCCAGCCCCGAACGGCCTTGAGCCGCTCCGCTTTCTCCCGGAGCAGCATACCCAGCAGCACATAGGGCAGGGCGCGGGTGACGGCCCCGCCGGGAATGTAGGCGTAATCCAGGATGTGAAAATTGAGCACCATCGCCAATTCCCCCGCCGCCACCATGAACAGCATGCTCAGCACCATGATCAGCTTATAATGCCGAAGCCAGCCCCACCAATCCGCAAGCAGCAGGAAAACATACACATACAGCAGGGACTGAATGAACCAGATATTGCTTCCAATGGAATAGGGCCACACGTTCAGCACCAGGAAATTGAACAGCGTGCGCTTGCTCAGCAGCCCCTCGCGCCAATTCACGCCGTCCGCCGTCATCAGCGCGATGTTGATCGCGAAATAGCACACGAACATCACCGCGAAGGTGATGAGCGCGCGCCGGATGGCGCGTTTCATTTTTTTTCTGCGAATGTCCCGATCCGGCCCCAGCACGAAATAGCCGGTAAGGATGTAAAACGCCGGGATGGCGAAGCCGGAAAATGTGGCGACGATCCCCCGGCCGTCCGGAAAACCGAAGGACCAGAAGCACACAAAGGGGATCAGCAGGAATTTGAGCGTATCCGCGCCCCGGTTGTGCGGCATATCGTCCGCGATCTTTCTTCCGGGCCCCAGTACAGGCAAAGGCGCCATTTTTTCACTCATACGTTCCACCAGCTTCCGTTTGTATTCCGATTGAGGGCTTCCGATTCTTCCTTGGGCTGCAGGGGCGCCTGCAATTGAACGGGCTGCTGTCCCCGGCGCGGCGCAGGCTCCGACGGAAGCTCGGCGTACAGCCGCATGAGGCGCTCCGCCTCGGCGCGGTCCGTTTCGGTGATGCCGTCCTCCGTGATCCGGTAAATGCGGGAGCAGAGCTTCAGCGCGCTGGGCCGGTGGGTGGCCATGATGATCACCTTGCCGGGATCGCGCCGGATGATATTGTGCAGCACCCGTTCCTCTGTTTCGATGTCCAGGGCGCTGGTGGCTTCGTCCAGCAGCAGGATGGGGCTGCGGCGGATCAGCGCCCGGGCGATGGAAACGCGCTGGGCCTGGCCCTCGGAAATGCCGCGTCCCCGCTCCCGCAGCAGGCCGTTGATGCCGCCGGGCAGCGTTTCGACAAATTCCCAGGCGCAGGCGGTTTTCAGGGCGTCGATAATTTCTTCGTTGGTGGCGTCCTCCCGCACCACGCGCATATTTTCGGCAATGGTGCCGGACAGCAGGGTATTGCCCTGGGGCACATAGGCGAAAAACTGCCGCGCGTCCGCGTTCATGGGCATAGCTGTTCCGTCCGCGCCGGTGAGGGTGACGCCGCCCTCCTGGGGAGAAAGCATGCCCAAAAGCAAACGCATCAGGGTGGTTTTCCCGCCGCCGGAGGAGGCCAGCACCGCCACGATTTCCCCGGGCCGGGCTTCAAAGTTGGCGTCCCGGTAAACGGTTTGCTGCTCCTGATAGCTGAAGGATACGTGGGACAGCCGGACGGTGAGCCCCTCCGCCGCCTGTTTCGCCAGCGCCTGGGCAGCCTGCTCGTCGTGAGCTTCCCGGGGCAGGTCGATCAGCTCCCGGATGCGGTGGGCGGAAACGGAGGAGTTGAGCATGCCCGGGATGGTGTTCACCAGATTGTCGAACCGGTTGGTCAGATTGGCCCGCTGCTGTAAGAAAAAGGTCATGTCGCCGTAAAGGATCTGCCCCGTCCACAGCCGGTACAGGCAGTAGCCGAAGGCGGCCATGGAAACCACGGTGGACACCAGGGTGAGCATGATCCGGGATTTGATTTCAAACTTGTTGTAATCCAGATTGTGTTCCTTGTACTTTTTCTGCCATTCCCGCAGCGTGCGGGAATAATGGCCGAACACGCCGAAGGACTTGATCATATCGAAGTTGAAGAAGGTTTCCACTTCAAAGCCCATCATTTGGGAATTCAGCTCCAGCACCCGCTGGCGGTACTGCTTCATTTTCCGCAGGATGTAGCGGCTCATGCCCAGCAGGAACGGCGCGGACAGCAGGGCGATCCACGCCATGGCGGCGTCCATGCGGTACAGGATGACGAACGTGGCGGCAAAGGTATAGATGTTGATGATCAGGTTGGGGATCCAGTTGATGGCGTTGGAAGCGATGGTGCCCACGTCGCCGTTAAAGCGGTTGAGCAGATCGCCGCTGGGATAAGCGCTCAGCTCCGCCCAGCGGGCGTCCATGATCCGGTCGAAAATCTCCGCCTGGATATCGTTGTTCACATAAATGGAAACGCGGGTGTAGATCCGGTGGTTTATGCTGGAAATCGCCAGAGAAAAAAGCGTCATGCCCAGCATGGCGCAAATCAGCACCCAAAGCTGCTCCCGCTGCTGCCCCACCACGATGTTGATGAGGATGCGGCCCACATACGCCGAACCCAGGGACATGGTGGAGCCCACGATGCCCATAAACGTATACAGCACCACGATCCAGCGGTACTTCTTCGTAAAGCTGAAAATCCATTTCCAGTCCCCCAGGAATTCGGACATGGTGCCGTCCGCCCTGTGCTTGAGGATATCCTGAATCGCGTCGCTTTGAAAAAG
>CACWWM010000234.1 GCA_902764565.1 uncultured Eubacteriales bacterium | reverse complement strand
CTCCTATGCTTTTAATACTTGCGGGAAGATGAATATATCCTTCCTTTTGAGGATCATATCTTCTCGCCCAATAATCTGACCCGAATAATTCACAGCCAGAAAATGCTTTTCTCGGTATTGAAGTTAGATTTGTATCCGAGAGTTCAATGATTCCTGAAAAGTTTTCATCTCTACGTATAGTATTTTTTGGTTTCCAATTCTCAAAAGCACCTTCTCCAATTTCTTTTACGCTTGCAGGCAAATATAAACCATTACGACGGTGCAATTCAGGTGAAGAGAATCCACACCGCCTAAAAGCATAATTTCCTATTTGTTCAACAGAATTGGGTATAGAGAATTGTCCTAATTCACCGAAATCAGCAAAAGCATAGTCACCGATTTCTTTGATTGTTTTAGGTAAAGAAATAACTACATAGTTACTATTGCTTCCCCATCCATCATAATTATAAAATGCATAGCTGCATATTTTTTAATTCCATCAGGAATTATCAGAGGATTATCATAGCCGACAATTCCCTTTGGACAATATAGTAAACTTTTTGTTTTTTTATTATACAAAACACTGTTTATTGTGGCAAAATACTCATTGCTTGAGGCTACACTACATTTCATATACGTATTAGAGAAAGCACCATCACCTATAATTTGTACAGAGGATGGAATATTTAGCGTCGCGATCTGGTTACACGAAAAGAAAGCTTTTTCACCAATTACTTTGATTGTATCAGGCAGAATAACAGCAAGTTCTGAAGCATGATTGGATTTCCAAGAATAATCTAATTTCAACCAATTAGCAGAAAAGGCACTATCTCCAATTTCAGTAACTGTATACCCATCCAGCATCCGGGGAACATACACATCCTGATTTCCGTTTTTTTCCCAATCGAATTCTGTTATTAAAGCGGTTCCATTTCCTTTGAGCTTATAGGTAAAGAGACCGCTTTTTTGCTCACCATCTGCAAAGGCAGCAGCGCAAAGTAAGAGTACTATTAGCATCAGAGTGAGCGCCAACAATTTCTTCATAGACCATCTTCCTTTCTCTTTTGTCCGTCAAATATGAAAATATCGTCCATATGTCAAATAAATTATACCCCATCCGTACTATTTTGTAAAGCCCTTTTGTAATATATTCTATCGCCCAAATTGGCGATAAAATATGTTCAGGAGGCGATTGTGTGGATGTAAAGGCGCGGATTCAGCAATTGATGGAGGAAAGAGGATGGACATTATACCGGCTTGCCAAAGAAGCCGACATTTCCTGGTCCACCCTGCACAATATGTTCAAACGGAATAACGATCCTTCCATTTATACCCTGGAATGTATCTGCAAGGGGATGGGGATGACCCTGCCCCAGTTTTTTGATGTAGACAATCAAATGGGTTTAACGGACGAACAGCGGCAGTTGATCCAGCAATGGAGCAGGCTGAATGACCGCGACAAGCGTCTGGTCAGCGAATTGGTGGACGCGCTGAATGAAAAGGCATAAATCTTTGACCGAAAAGAATGATCGGTTTTTTTGCATCCGTCACCTTCCCAGCGGGAGGTGTTTTTTCATCCCTGAATATACAGAATCGTGTTCTTTCGGCTTCCAAAAATGTACAAAGATGTGCTATAATCAAAGCGGTTTCTTCAAAAATCGCAGAGAAGAACGGAGGTTGCACCATGCTGAAAAGAATCCTTTGCTGGGCTTTGGCCATGATGCTGATGATGGGAGGCTGTGCCGCCATGGGCGAGAACGTATACTTTTCCAATTCCGCGCAGGCGGAATGGTATGAACAGATGCTGAAGGACGGCATGATGTCCCTGGGGAACAACCGACGCTTGAAGGACGTGATCCGGCGGGCCCAGGCGGGGGAAGAAATCACCATTGCCACCATCGGCGGCTCCATTACGGAGGGCGCGGGGGCGAAAACGTATCAGGAATGTTACGCTTCCCGGTTCGCCCGGGGATTCGCGGCCCGGTACGGCGTGGGGGACGGCGGCAACGTGCGGTTCGTCAACGCCGGGGTGGGCGGCACGCCCTCCACCTTCGGCCTCATGCGCTATCAGCGGGATATTGCGGATCGGGTGAAGGACGCCGACGGCCTGCCCGATCTGGTGATCGTGGAATTTTCCGTCAACGATTACCAGGAGCCCACCGGGCACCGGTGCTTTGAATCGCTGGTGAAAACCATCCTGTCCCAGCCAAACGACCCGGCTGTGATTCTGCTGTTCGCGGTGTTCAAAACCGGGTTCAATTTGCAGAACGAGCTGAAAAAGGTGGGCGAAGCCTACGATTTGATGATGGTGTCCGTCAGGGACGCCGCGTTCCCCCACGTGGGCAGGGAATGGACGGCGGAGGAATTCTTCTTTGACGAATACCATCCCACCTCCTTCGGCCATGGCATCATGGCGGACTGCCTGCTGGCGGCGGTGGACGCGGCCAATGCCCAGGAAACCAGCGAACAGGATATCGATTTGAACGCGGAACCGGCTTACGGCACGGATTATATGGGCCTCGTCACCCTGTACGGCGACGGCAACTGGCCGGACACCGTGACCGTGGAACGGGGCGGCTTTGCCCATGACGATACCCAGTCCTACAATAATCTGCCCGTCGGCCGGGTGTGCGGGCAGAACTTCTGCCACTTTGAAACGGATGCGGCGGAACCCCTGCGGGTGACGGGTAAATTCAAAAAGCTGCTGATCGCCTGGCGCGCCACGGCGGAGGCCCGGTTCGGCACGGCGGAAATCGTGGTGGACGGCAAGGTGAAGCGCACCCTGACCGGCGGGAACGGCAAATGGGGCCAGAGCGAAGTGGTGATGATCTGGGACAGCCGCACGGAAGCGGAAGACCACGTGCTGGAGATCCGCATGGCCGAAGGATCGGAAAACAAGCGGTTTACCATCACAGCGATTGGGATTGTGCAATAATAAGTTTGGAGTGTGGAGAGTGGAGTTAGATAGCGTGACTGAGTTTTCCTCTGCATGGATGCATGTCATGATAAAACACCACTTTCCACACTTTCCGCCTTCCGTCATAACCGCGCACGGAATGTCGGGACAGGCGGCGGCGATGATGGTACAATGACCGCGTAAGGAGCAAAGGAGGCGGGCGCGATGCAGGAATGGATCGACGGGTTTCAGGCGTCCATCGACTACATGGAACGGCACCTGACGGAGCCGCTGGACATCGAAAAGATCGCCGGGAAAGCGCTGCTGTCGCCTTTCTACTATCAGCGGATATTTGGGGCACTGTGCGGCATGACGGTGGGGGAATACGTCCGCTCCCGCCGGATGACGCTGGCGGCCCAGGAGCTGGCGGCGGGGCAGATCAGGGTGATCGACGCGGCGCTGAAATACGGCTACGATTCGCCGGACAGCTTCGCCAAGGCGTTCCAGCGGTTCCACGGCGTCACGCCGTCCCAGGCCCGGGAAAGCGGCGCGCGTTTGCGTTCCTTTGCGCCCATGCACATCAAAATTGCTATGGAGGGTGGAAAAATGTTGGAGTACAGCATCATGGAAAAGGCCCCGTTCACCGTGGTGGGCATGAAGCGCCGGTTCAATTCCGATACCAGCTATCAGGAGGTGCCCAAGTTCTGGCAGGAATGGATGCAGGACGAAAACAGGCAGCTCATGGGCATGTTCGGCCTGTGTACGGACGAAAACGGCAAGGAATTTGATTACTGGATCGCCGATCTGTACGAGCCCTGGAAGGACGTGCCGGAGGGATGCGAAACCCGCGTGATCCCCGGCGGGCTGTGGGCGCAGTTCCCGTGCCGGGGGCCGCTGGTGGACAGCATGCAGCGCGTGAATACCCAGATTTGGAGCGAATGGCTGCCCAACCTGAAAGGGTATTCCCTGGCCGGGAATTACAGCTTAGAGTTCTATATGCCCCCCGCCGAAAAGCCGGAGGACAATGTGAACTATATCTGGATCCCGCTGAAAAAGGACTGATAGGATAGAGTTCAGAGTACAGAGTTCAGAGCGCAGATGCTTATAGCGAATGTGTCGGCTATATGATCTGGACACTGAACTCTTTTTTGCTGCGTACAAAAAATGGGACAGACCCGAAGGCTTGTCCCATAATCGAAATTCTCTTGCGGCTTTCTTGGAAAGGGGTCTGGGGAAAACCATTCTTTGGCCTCCAAAGAATGGTTTTCCCCAGAAAATGCTTACTTCACTACCAGGTTCAGCAGCCGTCCGGGCACATAGATGCACTTGACGATCTGCTTGTCGCCCACCAGCCGCTTGACTTCGTCGCTGTCGGGCAGGGCGGCCTGCGCTTCTTCGCGGGTCATGGTGACGGGC
>CACWWM010000233.1 GCA_902764565.1 uncultured Eubacteriales bacterium | reverse complement strand
CAGGCGGTGCTTGTTCGGAATACCCGCACAAGTTATTTCGCCAAGTGAGGGTCCAGGGGCGTCACGCCCCTGGTCGGGGGCTTGGGGGCGGAGAGCCCCCGATACTCCTCTTCAACAAATCCAATTTTGTAATTCATGCGTAAGCCCTGGACGCATATGTTTTTCTGATAATACGCATTTTTTGTCCTTGCCGGGCAATGGAAAATACGGTATAATAAAAGAAAAAGAAACATCATCCCATTTCAGGAGGTTTTCGCCATGAGCAGATTTTCCATCGGTATTATATTGGATTCCTTCCGCAAGCCCTTCCCGGAGGCCCTGAAGCTGACCAGCCAGCTGGGGGCTCAGGGCATTCAGGTGTACGCCACCAAGGGCGAAATGTCCCCCGAAAACCTGGTGGGCCAGAAGCGCAAGGATTTCCTGAACATGGTGAAGGATAACGGCCTGGTGATTTCCGCCCTGTGCGGCGACCTGGGCCGGGGTTTTGCCAACGCCGAGCTGAATCCCGAGCTGATCCGCCGTTCCAAGATGATCGTGGATCTGGCCAAGGAGCTGGAAACCAATATCGTCACCACTCACATCGGCGTGGTGCCCAAGGACCCCAAGAATCCCCATTACGCCGTCATTCAGGACGCCTGCGGCGAATTGGCCGCCTACGCGGACAAGATGGAAGCCCGCTTCGCCGTGGAGACCGGCCCCGAGCTTTCCTCCACCCTGCGCACCTTCCTGGACGGGCTCCATTCCAAGGGCGTATCCATCAACCTGGACCCCGCCAACCTGGTGATGGTGGCGGGCGACGATCCCGTGCAGGCCGTGCATAACCTGGCGCCCTACATCGTGCATACCCACGCGAAGGACGGCATCATGTGCCGCAAGACCGACCCGGAGGCCATCTATGCCGAAACCATGCACGGCAATAACAAGACCGAGGACGGCCCCGCTTACCTGGAGCTGCCCCTGGGCAAGGGCGGCGTGCCGTGGGATAAGTACCTGAACGCCCTGGAAGAAGAGGGCTACCACGGCTTCCTGACCATCGAGCGCGAGGTGGGCGAAGACCCCACGGCGGATATCGCCCTGGCGGTGGATTTCCTGAAACAAAGAATCTGATCTAATAAATTCTACACGAGGGGCTGGCACGGAAGCATTTTCGTGTCCGCCCTTTTTTCATCGCTGACGGTCACGCGCTTCTTGTAAATTCTTCCAGCTTCGATTGACAGGCGCGGAAGCGGAATGATAAAATGATGGCGCAGGGGGATTCCCCCCGAAGTGAAAAAAGCAAGCGAATCATGGGAGGCCCCGCATGAAAAAAATCCTTTTGGCCTTGGTACTGCTGGCTCTGTGCATCGGCTGCGCTTCGGCGGAAACCGCGTTATTGGGGAAGCCTTTCCCGGAGTTTACGGCGACGGACACCCAGGGCAACGTTTTTACCCTGTCCGAAGTGCTGAAGGATCACGAGGCGGCGCTCATCAACATTTGGGCCACCTGGTGCCCGCCCTGCGAAAGGGAATTTCCTTTTTTGAACGAAGCCTATGAACGGTACGGCGACCGGGTGGCTTTCATCGCCCTGTCCTGCGAAAGATCGGACACGCCGAAAAAAATCGAAGCTTTCCGCCAGGCCCACGGCCTCATGCTGCCCATGGGCCAGGATAAAGCCGGGCTGTACCAGTATATCAGGCCCGACGGCATCCCCCTTACGCTGATCGTGGATCGCTTCGGAAACGTGGGTTTCCTGCAGGAAGGCAGCTTTGTGACCGCCGGGGAGGTATCCCGCGTCATCGAAGCCTTCTTAGGGGACGGCTATACGAAAACAACGGTGCTGACCGAAATCCCCAAGGCCACCGCCACCGCAGCCTTCCCCGTATCCTCCGCCCGGGCGATCCATGTGGACAATGAAAACGCCAGGAGCGTCCTGTTCCGGGCGGCGGGCGTGCCCAACCCCATGCAGGCCTATGTGATCGAAGGGGACGTGGCGCATTTGCGCTTTGAAATTTCCGCCTCCGACAGCCCCGCGGATATGTACTACTATAATCTCAGCCAGCCCTACGAGCTGCCGACCCTGCTGGATACGGCGCGAAACGCCTATGTATTCGATCAGCCCCTGCCCGATGCGGACGCGGCAACCCACGTTGTATACGCCTGTCTGGTGAACCCGGAAAAGGACACGTCAAACGATCTGGAGGAGGTCTACCTCATTCCCGGCGAACAGTATATCGAGGAAGTGGCCCAGGCCATGCGCTCCTGGGGCTATGACCTCACCTGGGAATTCGGGGACGCGCCCCGCGTCCAGACCGCGCCGAAGCATTACGTCCTGCATGTGGTGGATCAGAACGGCGGCCCCGTTGCGGAAGCGGCGGTCAATTTCTGCACGGATACAGCCTGCGTTCCCCTGGAATCCGATGAAAACGGCACGATCACCTTTACCGGCGCGCCGGACGTGTATCACGTCCAACTGATCGACGTGCCGGAGGGCTACAGCTTTGACGAGGATTTTGAACTGTATACCGAAAGCACCTACGGCGAATGGGTGCTGCGGGTCAAAAAAGACTGACGGATGAAAGGAAAAAACAATGATACGGAGAAAAGCGTTCCTGATCGTTCAGGCCCTGTTCTGCGCGCTGACGGCCGGGCTTCTGGCCGCCGGGGCGCTTTCTCTGTATTTTGACGGGGCGGCGAAGCAGGCGGCGGGCGATTTGTTCTATCCCATGTTCACCAGGGAAAAGGCCGGGGCCTGGCTGCTGTCCATCCTGCCCGTGTTCCTCTGTTCTCTGGGCCTGACCGCCGCCGGGCTGCTCCTGGGCATCCGGGACGAAAACGCGGACAAGCCCCCGCGGGACGAAAAGCTGCTGCGGGCATTCAGCCGCGTGCGGGAAAAAGCCGTGCGCCAGCGGGCCGATGGGAAAATCCTGATCCTGCGGACGGCGGTGCTGGTGATTTCGCTCATGCTGATCGCGGCGGGCATCCTGAACGGCGGCCTGGAGGACGTGCTCTCCAAGGGCATCGCCATTTGTACGGAGTGTGTGGGCCTTGGATAAGAGAAAAAAACCGGCGGGACGCAAATGGGTGCAGCTCTACGCCGCGCTGCTGTACAACGCCCATCTGAAAGGCTTTATCGACGGGCGCGTCTATGCGGGCAATGTGAAAGCGGTCTGCGTGCCCGGGTTCAACTGCTATTCCTGCCCCGGGGCCGTGGCAAGCTGCCCTTTGGGCGCGCTGCAGAACGCCCTGAACGCCGCCGGGCACACCGCGCCCTGGTATGTGCTGGGCACGCTTGCGCTGTTCGGCGTGATCCTGGGCCGCACCGTCTGCGGCTGGCTCTGCCCCCTGGGCCTGATCCAAGAGCTGCTGCACAAAATCCCCACCCCGAAAATCCGCAAAAGCCGCTTTACACGGATGCTGTCTTACCTGAAATATGTCGTCCTGGCGGTGTTCGTTATCCTTCTTCCGCTGTGGTACGGCGTGGGAAAGGGCGCCATCCTGCCCGCTTTCTGCAAATACATTTGTCCGGCGGGCACCCTGGAGGGCGCGGTGGGGCTGCTGCAAAGCCCCGCCAACAGCACCTCCTTTTACCAGCTCGGCGCTGTATTTACCCAGAAATGGGTCATCATGGCGGCGGTGGGCCTGGCCTGCGTGTTCTGCTATCGCTCCTTCTGCCGTTTTCTCTGCCCCCTGGGGGCGATTTACGGTTTCTTTAGCCGCTTCGCTTTGACAGGCGTAAAGGTGAACCCTGCCCGCTGCACCGGCTGCGGCCAATGCGCGATGAAGTGCCCCATGGACGCAAAGCGCGTGGGGGACCGCGAATGTATCTCCTGCGGCCAGTGCATGGACGCCTGCGCCCAGGGCGCGATTTCCTTCCAGTGCGGCAAAATCACACTGAAAGGGCCGGAAATCGGCGAGCATGCCGACCTTCGGAAACGGAAAAACATCGGGCGGATCGCCTGGGCTTTCGCTCTGGCGGTGCTGGCCTTTGCTCTGGTCTGGTTCAACCTCCCGGAACCGGCGGAGAATCATCCGAACCCGCCGCCGGAAACCGCCGCCTGGGCCGTGGGCACGGAAGTGGGCCAAATGCTGCCGGACTTTTCCGCGGAGCTCCTCACCGGAGAAACCTTCCGCCTGTCCGATCATCAGGGGCAGGTGGTCATCATCAATTTTTGGGGCACCACCTGCGCCCCCTGCATCGAAGAACTGCCCTATTATGAGCAATTGAAGTCAGCCCATCCCGACGTGGAGATCCTGGCCATTCATCATCGGGCCGGGGCCAAAAAGGCCGGGGATTTCCTGGCGGACAAGGGCTGGGA
>CACWWM010000232.1 GCA_902764565.1 uncultured Eubacteriales bacterium | reverse complement strand
CATTCTCCGGTGCCGGACGGCGCGGTGGAAATTGCCCGGGAAACCATCCGCAAATACGCGGATTTCCGGAACATTTACGAAACCAACGCGGGCTGCACCGTGTCCTGCCACTGCGGGCCGGGCACGCTGGGCATTTTGTTCATCACGAAATAAAAGCGCCCGCTTCCACGGCTAAAATAGCGGAATGATGTTGACAGCGGGACGCTTCCCTTTTATAATACTGCTTGGGCCATGACGGGAACAGCTTCGCCGTCGGGCGGACAAAGAGAGCGCGTTCACAGGCTGAAAGACGCGCGCCGTCCAGGCGAAGGAGACACCCCCGAGCCTTCCCGGTTTTTCCGGGCGCATCCCCGCGTTATCGGGCAAAAGCGGCGTGCAAGGCGAGAGACGGACGATCTTTAGAAATCAAGAGCGGCATTAATTCCTTTATGACTTTCTCGGAAGGGGGTCTGGGGGAAACCGCTCTTTGGTCTCCAAAGAGCGGTTTCCCCCAGAACAACTCATCTCTCGTCCACAACGCAAGCAGGGTGGCACCGCGAAGGTTTTCTTCGTCCCATGCGTTTGCATGGGCGTATTTTTTTAAGGAGGGTTTTGCAATATGTTGACGCAAGCGCCCAAGGGCACACGGGACATGCTTCCCCAGGACGCCTACCTGTGGCAATGGATCGAACAGAAGGAACGGGAGGCGGCGAAGCTGGCGGGCTACCGGGAAATCCGCACCCCCGTTTTCGAGCATACGGAGCTTTTCCTGCGCGGCGTGGGCGACACCACGGATATCGTGCAGAAGGAAATGTATACCTTCAAGGACAAGGGCGACCGTTCCATTACCTTAAAGCCCGAGGGCACCGCCGGGGCCGTGCGCGCGTTCATTGAAAACCACCTGTTCCAGGAAGCGCTGCCCTGCAAGGTGTATTACCTGAACGCGCCCATTTTCCGCTATGAGAACCCCCAGAGCGGACGGCTGCGGGAGCATCACCAGTTCGGCATGGAGTGCTTCGGCGGCAAGGAGCCCACGGTGGAAGCGGAGCTGATTTCCACCCTGTACGGCTTCCTCACGGGCCTGGGCCTCAAAAACCTGTGCGTGCACATCAATTCCATCGGCTGCCCGGAATGCCGCCCCAAGTATCACCAGGCGCTGAAAAACTATTTGGGCGAGCGCATCCACGAAATGTGCGAAACCTGCCAGGGCCGGTTTGAGAAAAACCCCCTGCGCATTTTGGACTGCAAGGAAGAAAAGTGCAAGGCCATCGTGAAGGACGCGCCCCTGATCCTGGATTGCCTGTGCGACGAGTGCAGAGAGCACTTTGAACAGCTCCAGGCCCTTTTGACGGCTCAGGGCATCCCCTTCCAGATCGACCCCCATATCGTGCGCGGACTGGATTACTACACCAAGACGGTGTTTGAAATCATCATGCAGGCGGGCCGGGAAGGCCTGGCCCTGTGCGGCGGCGGCCGGTATGACGGATTGGTGGAGCAGCTCGGCGGCCCCGCCACCCCGGCGGCGGGCTTCGGCATCGGCGCGGAGCGCATCCTGATGGAGCTGCGCAATCAGAACCTGCTGCCGGAAATGCCCTCCGTTACCGACGTGTATGTGGCGAACCTTGGCGCGGACATGAAAATTCCCGCCTTCACCTTCGCCCAGGGTTTGCGGACAAAGGGCGTAAAGGCCGATTCCGACCTTGCAGGCCGCAGCCTGAAAGCCCAGTTCAAGTTTGCCGATAAAATCGGGGCCAAGTATATCGTGATCGTGGGCGGCGACGAATACGCCCGGGGCACGGTGAAGCTGCGCAACATGGAATCCAAGGAAGAAAAAGAACTGCCCCTGGACAGCGCGGCGGAAGAAATCAGTGCAATGATCCAAAAGTAAGGAGATGCTGAGCAATGAACAAACGCACCATTCTTGGCGTTCCGGCCGGCGGATGCATCGGCGTGGTTTCCGTGCTCATGCTGGGCATCGTCATCGGTTCTTTCTATGACTTTCAGATCAACGAAGCGCTTGCCAACGTAACCGGCCTTGGCACGTTCTTTGCAAACTATGCTTTCATTCCGGCTTACTGCCTGTATCCCGCCGGCGGCGCGCTGCTGTACGCCGGGCTGAAAAAGAAGGGGGATCGGTTTCGTTTTCTGGCGCGGGTGCTGCTGATTCTGGGCTGGTTTATGGCGGTGTACTATTCCAACAGCTATTTCGGTTCCAAGGTGCGCGCCCTGTTCGGCTATGTTCCGGGCGAATCCTCTCCGCTGCTGTCTGTGGCAAGCTGGCTGTTCTGGGCGGTCATTTACAGTTGGGTGCCCTTCGTGGTGGTTCGGCTGGCGGACGACGCCGACCCCGATAAGCTGATTGCCGTGGGCGCGGCCATTCTGGTGGCCGGGTTCGCGGGGGACTGCCTGAACCAGTGGCTCAAGCAGGTGAGTTCCCGTCCGCGTTATAAGTACCTCATCACCCTGGACGATCCGCAGAGCGAGTTCCGGAACTGGTGGCAGATGGTCCCCAATTTAGCGGGCAATAATGACAGCTACAAATCCTGGCCCAGCGGGAATATGACCATGGCCACCATGATGTTCAGCCTGCCCATGCTGACGGGCGCGCTGAAAAACAGCAGCGCCCGGAAAAACCGGATCGCCTTTGGTTTCGCCTGCGTTTACGTATTGTTGTTCATGTATAACCGCATCCATATGACCAATCATTTCCTCACGGATACCTGCTGGGGCACCCTCATCACCTATCTGACTTTTGCTCTGATCAGCTCTGCGTTTTGCAGAACGGCTGAAAAGCGATAAGCCCTCATAAATATTTCAATAAAGGAGTCATTTTCATGAACAGAAATCTCATTGCCAACGTCGTCTGCGGCGAAACCAACAAAATCCAGGGCTTTGTGGAAAACCTGCGCAACAAGCGCACTATGGCCTTCCTGGTCATCCGTGACCATTCCGGCCGCCTGCAGGTGACCATCGAAAAGGAAAAGCACCCCGACCTGGCCGCCATCGTGGATCAGCTCACCGTGGAATCTGTCGTCACCTGCATCGGGCCCGTGGTGGAAAACGAATACGTGAAGATGGGCGGCAAGGAAATGCTGCCGGAGGAAATGGAAATCCTGTCCATTGCCGAACCCCTGCCGCTGACCAAGGACGCCGCCATCGACAGCCGCATGGACTACCGCTGGGTGGACCTGCGCAGCGACAAGAACACCCTGATCTTCAAGGCCCAGACCGAATTGGTGGGCTCCATGCGTGATTTCTGCCGGAACCAGGGCTTTATGGAGATCCACACCCCCAAGCTCATCGGCGCGGCCAGCGAATCCGGCAGCGACGTGTTCGAGCTCAAATACTTCGACCGGAAAGCCTACCTGAGCCAGAGCCCCCAGTTCTACAAGCAGATGGCCATGGCCGCGGGCTTTGACCGCATCTTTGAAGTGGGCCCCGTGTTCCGCGCCGAAAAATCCTTCACCAACAAGCACGCCACCGAATTTACCGGCTTCGACGTGGAAATGAGCTACATTACCTCCTTCCGGGACGTGATGGCCTTTGAAGCGGAGCTGCTGCAATACGCCTTAAAGAACGTTAAGGAAAAGTACGGCGACCAGATCAAGGAGCTCTACGGCCTGGACACCGTCGTGCCCACCCTGCCCTTCCCGGAAATGAAGCTTGCGGACGTTTATAAAGAACTGGAAGAACGCTACGGCTACAAGGTGGACGACAGCGAAAAGAACGACCTGACCACCGACGCCGAGCATCTCTGCGCCAAGCTGAGCATGGACAAGTTCGGCCACGAATTCCTGTTCGTGACGGATTACGGCCCCGAAAAGCGCGCATTCTATCATATGCGGGACGAGCACGGCATGCCCCTGGGCTACGACCTGATCTGGCGCGGCACCGAAATCACCACCGGCGCCCAGCGCGAACACCGCTACGAGCAGCTCCGCAAGCAGGCCGATGAAAAAGGCCTGGGCGAGGACGTGAAATTCTACATGGATTTCTTCCGCTATGGCTGCCCGCCCCACGGCGGCTTCGGCCTGGGCGTGGATCGCCTCACCATGCTGCTGCTGGGCCTGAGCATTAAGGAAGTCATGTTCCTGTTCCGCGGCCCCAACCGCATCACGCCGTAATGGATGAATAAACGAAACTGGGGGACACCGCTCTTTGTGACCAAAGAGCGGTGTCCCCCAGACCCCCTTCCGAGAAAGACATAAAAAGGATGGGTTGTTTAACTGCATTTTTCGTTGATAGCGTAACAACTCAACCCCAGGGGTGTCCGGGGGCCGCAGCCCCTGACTTTTAATCCGCACCGGCGGCGTGTACGCCGGGAGGACGGAAAATTTCAGG
>CACWWM010000231.1 GCA_902764565.1 uncultured Eubacteriales bacterium | reverse complement strand
TATAATATACGCAGCAAAAATTTGTTACTTCTCAATAATTAGAAAAAAGGGGGAATTTCCGTGCAGCTGCGAAAGACCCAAAGACGAACCAGCAGGTTTGTCCGGGATTGGCGTCTGTACGTGATGCTGATCCTGCCGGTGGCCTTTTATCTGATCTTCTGCTACAAGCCCATGATCGGCATCATCGTGGCCTTTGAAAAGTACAACCTGTTCAAAGGCATGTGGGGCAGCCCGTGGGTGGGGCTGGATAACTTCCAGTTCGTCATGAAGATGTCGGACTTTTCCAGCGCGCTCATCAATACCCTGTGGCTGAACTTCATGGGCCTGGTGGCCGGTTTCCCGGTTCCCATCGTGCTGGCCATCATGCTGAACGAAATGAAGAGCATTGGGGTCAAAAAGGTATCCCAAACGCTGCTGTATCTGCCTCATTTCCTGTCCTGGATCATCATCGGCGGTATGGTGCTGCAGCTGTTCTCCCCCACCAGCGGCCTGATCAATTCCACCCTGCTCAAGTGGGGCTGGATTGACAAAAGCATCCCCTTCCTGACCGACGGCCCCCACTGGCAGTTTACCTACACCCTGGTAGGCGTATGGCAGGGCATGGGCTGGGGCACCATCCTGTACCTGTCCGCCATTACCGGCATCAACATGGAGCTGTTTGAGGCCGCCAAGATCGACGGCGCCAACAAAATGCAGCAGATCTGGCACGTGACGCTGCCCGGCATCCGCGGCACCATCGTGGTGCTGCTGATCCTGAGCGTGGGCCAGATGATGAACATTTCCTTCGACCGGCCCCAGATTCTGGGCAACGCCCAGGTGCGCAAATACTGCGATGTACTCTCGACCTTCGTGTACCGCACCGGTATCGAAAACCACAAGTTTGAGCGCGCCACAGCCGTGGGCCTGTTCCAGTCGCTGGTCGGTCTGATCCTGATTTCCGGCGCCAACTTCGTTTCCAAGAAGCTCGGCGAAGACGGTATCTGGTAAGGGGGTGGACAGAATGATGCAGAATAAAACCGCTGAACCCAATATCGTCATGAAAAAGTCCCGGGTATGGACCGTGCCGCAGATCATCCTGGCCGCCATCATCCTGCTCATCAGCCTGACCTGTCTGCTGCCCTTCGTCAACGTGGCCGCCACCTCCCTGAGCAGCAAATCCGCCATTTTGAGCGGCAAGGTTTCCTTCTGGCCGGTAGAAATGGACACCCGCGCTTACAAGGCCATCTTCTCCGACCCGGCCATGATGCGCTCTCTGTGGTTTACCGTCCTCATCACGGTTGGATACACCATCCTCTCCATGATCCTGACCATCCTCATGGCGTATCCTCTGACCAAGAAACGTCTGGCGGGCCGCAAATTCTTCAACTTCATGGCACTGTTCACCATGTATTTCTCCGGCGGCACCATCCCCATTTACCTGAACATCAAGGAGCTGGGCCTGCTGGATACGCCCTGGTCCCTGATCCTGCCGGGCATGCTGAGCACCTACAACATGATCATCTTAAAGAGCTTCTTCACCGCCCTGCCCGATTCTCTGGAAGAAGCCGCCACCATCGACGGGGCCAACGATTTCCAGATTCTTCTGCAAATCGTGCTGCCCCTGTCCATGGCCTCCCTGGCCACCCTGACCCTGTTCTACGCCGTGGGCAAATGGAACAGCTTCCAGGATGCGCTGTACTATATCCAGAACAAGGCGTACCAGCCCCTGCAGTTGAAGCTGTACCACCTGATCAAAGGCTCCCAGGCAGTGGATATCGCGGCCATGGAAGGCGGATCATCCACCGTGGCAACGGACATTTCCGAATCCATCGAACCCGCCTCCATCATCTTCGCTACCCTGCCCATCCTGGTGGTTTATCCCTTCGTACAGCGCTACTTCGTGGCGGGCGTGACCATCGGTGCAGTCAAGGGGTAATCAGGCCGCTTATTGTCAATGGCAGCTTCATTAGAGTGGAGAGCGAAGCGTTAAGAGTTGAGATGATATTGTGTGAAGTGAGAGGAACTGTTGATTTCTCTCCACTCTCAACTCTCAACTCTCCAAACTGAATTAGTTCCTTGCCGCCCTGTCGGCGGTGAAAATAAAAAAAAGGAGTGACACAACCCATGAAAAAGGCACTGGCTATCCTGCTGACCCTGGCTCTGCTGCTGGGCCTGACCGGAACCGTCCTGGCGGACGACGAATGGATCACCCTGCGGGTGGAAACCTTCGACCGCAACATCAACGGTCTGGACGTGACGAACTGCTGGCAGCTGCACTACGCTCAGGAACACTTCGGTGATCCCAACCACATCAAACTGGAATTCGTTTCCTACTCCCGCTGGGATGAACCCACCCTGCTGACCAACGACCTGCAGGGCGGCACCGCCTGCGACATCTGCCCCACCTACGGCGGCCCCGTGCAGCAGTGCATCGACGACGAAGGCATCTGGCAGCTGGACGCTCTGCTGGACGAATACGGCCAGAACCTGAAGGCCTTCCTGGGCGAAACCCTGCTTGAGTTCGGCCGTCAGGATCATGACGGCGACGGCGTGAAGGAACAGTGGTTCATCCCCGCCCGCCGCATCAGCGTTGCCAACGTGGGCAACTTCATCCGTCAGGACTGGCTGGATGCCCTGAAGATGGAAAAGCCCACCAACATCGATGAATTCACCGCTTACCTGCGCGCCGCGAAGGCTGCCAACCTGGGCGGTGAAAGCACCATCCCCTTCGCCTTCGGCATCTTCGCTTCCAACCCCATGTTCAACGTGCGCCGCTATACCGACGCTTTCGTTGATTTCAGCCAAGTGACCAAGGAAGACTGGGTTGCTTTCTCCCAGACTCCCGAAATGCTGCCCGGCGCCAAGGAAGGCTTCCGCTGGCTGAACATGCTGTACAACGAAGGCATCATCCCCGAAACCTTCGCCCTGCAGAACAACGACGACGCCAACGATACCGCCAAGATCATGGGCTACAACGGCTTCTGGTCTGAACAGCCCGACCAGCCCTGGCGCACCGATAAGAACTTCCAGATCGAACTGGAAAAGAACGTTCCCGGCGGCCACTGGGTCACCGTGAACTGCTTCCAGAACGATTCCCTGGGCGGCAAGACCCTGCATGACAAGTATGCCGCCAACGGTCTGAGCATCATCATCCCCAAGACCACCGATGAAAAGACCGCCATCGCCGCCATCAAGTACCTCGACTGGATGGCCATTCCCGAGAACATGTTCGCGCTGCAGAACGGCGTGGAAGGCATCAACTACGAAGGCATCAGCGAAGAATTCGGCATCCCCTACGGCGTGAAGAGCGCGGACAACGTGCCCGATGAATACAAGATCCACGCCGGCGACATCTGCTTCATCGCCAACGGCTACTACTATGGCGACGACGCCAAGAACGCCGCTGCCCTGGCCCTGCCCTTCGCCGGTTACGAAAAGGACGTGCAGGATTCCTACGTGGATTCCCTGACCGACGCCTGGACCCAGGTCAGCTTCATCGGCAACATCCAGGCCCAGACCGACTACGGCGACACCGTGAAGAGCGCCGAAGCCAAGTTCCTGGCCGACGTGGTGAGCTGCGCCCCCGAAAAGTTTGACGAAGTGTTCGACGCCGGCATCCAGAACATCCTCAAGTCCGGCGCTCAGCAGATGATCGACGAATTCCGCGCGGCTTTCCAGGCTGGCAACTACCGCGGCGAATTCCCCGGTGAACTGTAATTCGTCCGTTCGCGGAAAGAGCAAATCCAATCAATCACAGGAGGGACGCGCCTCACGGCGCGCCCCTCTTTTCAGGAGGACGCTTTCATGCTGCAAGTCGCCATCGTGGGCACGGGCAATATCTCCCACGCCCATATCCAGGCTTATCTTCGGTTCCCGGAGCGCGTGCGCATCGCCGCCCTGGTGGACATCCTGCCCGGCAAAGCGGAAAAAGTAAAGGCCCAATACGGGCTGGACTGCGACTGCTACCCGGATCACCACGATATTCTGAACCGCCCGGACATTGATCTGGTGGACTGCTGCTGCCCGCCCTACGTCCACGCGGAAATCACCGTGAACGCCCTGCGGGCGGGGAAGCACGCCATCTGCGAAAAGCCCATGGCCGCTTCCCTGGAGGAATGCGACGCCATGCTCCGGGCCCGGGACGAAAGCGGCAAAAAGCTGTCGATTATCGCCCAGAATCGTTTCCGCAAGCCCATCCGTGATTTGAAGGCACTGCTGGACAGCGGCATCGCAGGGCCTGTTCGCTGCGCCCAGGTGGATTCCTTCTGGTGGCGGGGCCATTGCTATTACGATCTGTGGTGGCGGGGCACCTGGGAAAAGGAAGGCGGCGGCTGCACCCTGAACCACGCCGTACATCATATTGATATGCT
>CACWWM010000230.1 GCA_902764565.1 uncultured Eubacteriales bacterium | reverse complement strand
GCCGCATTTTAGGGGGAGTGGACGATGAAACCAGACTATAAAAACTGGATGCCAAAAGGCATGATGCTGTCCTTCGCGGCGGGAGCGATTGCTTCGCTGCTGCTCTGTCTGCTGTTCGCCTGCACAGGATGGGTGTCGGGCCCCTGGCAAACGGTGCTGACCGTCCTGTTTGCTGTCCTGGCTGTGGTTTTCTGCGGGCTGACTATCTGGTCTGTGCTCATGTACCGCGCCTTTGATTACAACGGCAAGCGGCAGATGTCCCGGCAGATCATCGAGGGGGTTGCGGCCTATATCAAGCTGCCCCAGGGCGGGAAATGCCTGGACGTGGGCTGCGGCAGCGGGGCGCTGGCCATTGCCGTGGCGAAGCGGAATCCCAAGGCGTCCGTTGTGGGGATCGACCGCTGGGGCAAGGAATACGCCTCGTTCAGCAAAGCCCTGTGCGAACGCAACGCCCAGGCGGAGAAGGTGAAAAACACGACCTTCCAACAGGGCGACGCGACGCATCTTGATTTCCCTGACGAAACCTTCGACGCCGTGACCAGCAACTACGTTTATCATAACATCCCCGGCGACCGTCAGCAGTACCTGCTGGAAACCCTGCGCACCCTGAAAAAAGGCGGCACCTTCGCGATCCATGACATCTTCTCCGCCTCCAAGTACGGCGATATGCAGGCGTTCGTGAAGAAGCTGAAAACCATGGGCTATCAGAAAGTGGAATTGATCGGCACCACCAGCGGAAAGTTCATGAGGAAAAGCGAAGCGGGCTGGATGGGGCTGTCCGGGTCGGCGCTGCTTGCAGGGAGAAAGTAACTGATTATTCTGATCATCCAAGGCGTCTCTCAGCAGGGGCGCCTTTTTTTTCGCTGCGTCAAAAAACATCTTGACATCTGTTCTGAACAGGTGTATCATAACACCGTTACGAAACGATGTTATGGATGCGGGAGGCTGCGATGGCGAAACGGGTTGAAGGCCGATCAGACAAACTTCTGGAATGCGCGAAAGCAGAATTTCTTGAAATGGGATTTCAGGAAGCGTCGCTGCGGGTGATAGCTGCCAAGGCAGATACCAGCACCGGCGCGATCTATACCCGTTTTCAGGATAAGGAGGGCCTTTTTCATGCGCTGGTGGACGATACAGCGAATTGTCTGCTTGATTGGTTTGAAAAGGGACAGCGGGCATTTGCGAATCAACCCTCGGCGACACAGAAAGAGGACGTATTCACCTACAAACCGGAGCTCTGGGAAGAACTGGTCAATTATATCTATGACCATTGGGATGCCTTTCGCCTCCTCGTCCGGTGCGCTGACAATTCCTGCTACGACGAAATGCTGAACCGCATGATTGACATTGAAGTCAACTACACATACAAATTTCTGAAATCCACCGGCAATAAAGCTTTGGCAGACGGAGCGCTTACGCCTATGCTGGTGCATATGCTTTCCAGCGCTTTTTACTCCGGGCTGTTTGAAACGGTCAGGCATCAAATGCCGAAGGAAGACGCGATGAGCTATGTGCGCCAGCTCCGTCGGTTCTTTGTGTGCGGCTGGGCCGATCTGCTGGAATCAAAGCCGTTTTGACGGCTTTTCCTTTTGCCTATGAGTTAGTTATATCTAATTGCGGTGTCTGCGCGAAAGCGATGACATAGATCAATTTTCCAAGGAGGGTTTCTCATGAAAAAGCTTCTCTCGATTCTCCTGGCGACTTGCCTGTTACTCAGCGTTTGCTGCCTTGCCCTTGCGGAGGAAAGCCCCTTTGCGGGCGGAAACGGTACCGCCGAGGATCCTTGGCAGATCGCGACTGCGGAACAGCTGCTTGCGCTTTCGGCAGCCGTCAACGACGGCAGCGCAAACGGCTATCCGGGAAAGTTCTTCGTGCTGACTGCGGATATTGGGCTATTCGGGAAAGTTCTTCGTGCTGACTGCGGATATTGACCTGAAGGATGCGGAATGGCAGCCCATTGGCCATATGGATCTTACAGACATGAGCAACACCAGCTGCATGTTCATGGGCACCCTGGATGGACAGGGGCACAGCATTTCCAATGTTGCTTTCCATTCTGATTATCCCGTCTGCGGCGTTGGCGTGGTCGGCATAAACTGCGGCGAAGTGAAAAACCTGACCGTCCGGAACGTGGATATCCGCTGCGAAGACATTTTTTCCATGGCTGTCGGCGGTGTGGTCGGATATAACATGGGCGTCGTTCACGATGTGAAGCTAACCGGTGAGAACAGTATTGCCGGTGTCAACACTATCGGCGGCATTGCGGGCGGTTCCATGCAATCCATATGGAATTGCACTGTGGATGGCACGACAATTCACGTGCTTGGCGACAACGAATTTCCCTCTGGGCGCATCATCCAGCAGGATATCGGCGAGTGCGGCGGCCTGATTGTGGGCGGCAGCTTTGGGGGAACCCTTGACAGCTGCACGGCAAAGGGCACAGTCATTGCGGAGGGCAACGAGCCTGTGGGTCTGGGCGGCATTGCGGGCTGCCTGGAGATGATGGACAGCGTTACCAACTGCACCGTCGAGGCGGAGACCATTTCCGCGAAGGGCGGCCACGCCATCGGCGGGCTGTGTGGCTTCAGCGGCACCCACTCCAACGGGAATATCGTGGCAGATACCGAGGGCATTGTCACAACCGAATATCCCGGCATCATCGACAACTGCGCTGTGACGGTCAGGATGAACGTGCCCGGCGCGACCCATGTAGGCGGCCTGGTGGGCACCGGCCTGTACTATTATGGCGAAGAAACGGCGTTCAAGATCACCAACTGCACGGTGAACGGCGAGATTATCGGCGCAATTACGCCCGGCGCGGTGGCGGGACGCGCGGTGAATTCCGTCATCGAGAGCTGCGCGGCCAGCGTAACCCTTGACGGTGAAGCGCTGACGGCGGAGGTCGGCGAGACGGCCACCATGTACGAGAGCGGCGACCAGCTTGAGGAAGGCCCCGCTTCGGAGGACGGCACGGTCTGATAGCTTTTGAAGCCATCGGTCGGTGAAGTTATTCGTGAAGCCGTTGCTGAAAGGACGTGAAATAGAATGGCGGAAAAACAGGATTCCAGGTCGAACCTGCTGAACGGGAATATATTCAGAACCATGTTATCGCTGAGCGTTCCGGCGATTCTGGGCATGGTGGTCATCGGCCTGTACAACTTTATGGATGCGGTTTTTGTCGGTCGGATGGTTGGGCCGGAGGCCATGACAGCGGTGAAAATCTCCTATCCCTTTACGCTGCTGAACAGCGGCATTTCCACGCTGATCGGCACCGGGTCAGCGTCGGTTCTGTCCCGCGCTGTGGGCCGGAAGGATCAGGGAACGGTGAACCAGATCATGGGCAACCTGATCGCCCTGATCGTGCTGCTGTCCCTGATCGTTGCGGCTGTGGGAGAAATTTTTACCGCGAACCTGCTTGCGCTTTCCGGCGCAAAGGGCGATATCCTGACGGAAGCGGAAAGATACCTGAAAGTGGTATTCGTCGGTTCCCTGTTTGTGAACTTTGCCCAGTCGGCCAATATGGTCATGCGCGGCGAAGGCAAGCTGAAGGTCGCTATGGGGATCATGGCAGCAGGCGCGCTGCTGAACATCGCGCTTGACCCGCTGCTTATTTCCCTGATGGGCAAGGAAAACGGCGTGCTGGGCGCGGCGTGGGCCACGGTGATCGCCCAAGTGATGCAGGCTGTCTTCACGCTCTGGTATTTCAGGAAAAAGAGCAAAAACGTGAAAATTCACAAAATAAAAATCCATGGCAACCTGGTGGGCCCGGTGCTGGGCGTGGGCGTTTCCGCCATGCTGATGCAGGTGATGACCATGGTGCAGCAGACCGTCATGTACAATACCGTGGAAAGATGGGGCGGCGGCAGCTGGCAGACGGTTCTTGGCGCGTGCCTGAGCCTCCAGGCGTTTGCTTTCATCCCGCTGTGGGGAATCAGCCAGGGCTTCCAGCCGGCCATCGGTACCAATTACGGCGCTAAACAGTATGACCGCGTGCGCGCCTTCACGAAGGTTTTCATGCTGGCGGCAACCGTGCTGGCATTGGCGTTCTATGTGCCGATCATGCTGGCACCGCAGACCATGCTGGGATTGTTCATCACCGACGCCGCGATCTGCGAACAGGGCGCGCCCATGCTGCGGGTGCTGTTTTCCACCTATATCTGCTACGGCGTGCTGATCCTGGCCATCACCTTCTTCCAGGCCATCGGCAAGGCCGGGGCTGCTTCGGCAATGGCGTTATTGCGGCAAGTGCTGCTCTTCCTGCCGCTGGTTGTGCTGCTGCCGACAGTGTTTTCGGTTCCAGTGCAGGGCGTATTCTACGCGCAAATGTTTACCGACCTCGTGGTGCTGTTGATCGGTATGATCCTGCTCTGCAAAACGTTTGCCAATATCAGAAGGCTTCCAATATACGATAAGCACGGCGCGAGTGCGCCTGCCTGATGCGGCGGCATCAAGGCAAATTGCAAAAAACAACACTTTGAATATGGCGGCAGGTGTCGTTCCGGCATCTGCCGCCATGATTCGTAAAAAAATGAACCGTTAGAAATTTTTAACTTGACAGCAGGCGGAAAATGCGTTATAGTTTACAGCGTAAGCTAACAATGTATTCTATGGAGATCATTTATGCCCAGAGACAAAAGTGCCAGCCATGTCAGGGTCATGGCCGCAGCCAGTGAGGAATTCCTGGAGTACGGCTTTGAAAAAGCCTCCATGCGCCGCGTCGGGGAACGATGCGGCCTTACAGCGGCGGGGCTCTATAGGCATTGCCGCGACAAGGAGGATCTGTTTGACCAGCTGGTCGCGCCTGCGGTCGAACGGATCAGCGCCTGGATGGACGCGCATTTGACGAAATATCTGGCCGCAGTGCAGGAGGAAGGCAACCTCCAGTGGCAGGATTCATGGGTCGATATGATGCGCGAAATTGTCTATCCCCACATGGACGATTACCATTTGCTGCTGACTTGCTCTTCGGGAACGAAATACGAAAACTTCCTGCATGATTTCACACAGACCGCACAGGAGCAAATGCTCCAGTACCTTCCGGTATTGCGGGACAAGGGATTGGCCATCCGCGCGATCAGCCCCATGGAAATGCATCTGTTGTTCAGCGCGTATGTGACCGCTTTGTTTGAACCGGTGATCCATCGATACACGTTGGAAGAATCGATGCGATGCCTGGAGACGGTCGAAGCCTTCTTTCTTCCGGGGTGGAAAGTGCTGTTTGGCTTTTGAGTTTCTCAGGAACAGACCCGGAGGGTCTGTGACGCGAAACGCGCCAACCCCAAGATAACCAGATAGCATGGGCAAGGCGCGCAGCGCCGCAGGCCATGCGGGCAACATGATCTGATGATACCGCCTGTTCCCTTCGTGGGGGCAGGCGATATGCATAAATTGCGGTTAGCTAACACTAACTATGATCTGTTAGCTGACGGAAAGCGAGGGATATCAATTGAAAGAAGAAAAACAAGGCAGAAAGCTGTCAGCTTTTGGCAGGCTGATGGAATACGCGGGCCGCTTCAAGGTGCTGACCTGCCTGTCGCTGATCCTGTCGGCGCTGAGCAGCGTGCTGGCGCTGCTGCCCTTCGTCTGCCTGTGGCGCATCATCCGGGAAGTGCTGGAGGTGCAGCCGGACTTTTCCCGGGCAACGGGGATCGTCCGTAACGGCTGGATGGCCGTGCTGTTTGCCGTTCTGGCCTGGCTTGTTTATGTGGGCGCTTTGGTCTGCTCCCACGGCAGCGCCTTCCGCACGGCTGCCAACATGAAAAAGGCGCTGATGCGCCACATCGCCCGTCTGCCCATCGGGTTCGCGGATGAAATGGGCTCCGGCAAGGTGCGCCGGATCGTGACGGAGGTCACCGGCTCCACGGAAACGCTGCTGGCGCATAATTTGCCGGACATGGCAGGCGCGATTGCGATGCCGGTCTGCATGATGGTCATGCTATTTGTTTACGACTGGCGGTATGGTATCGCCTGCCTGATACCTATTGTCCTCAGCTTTGCGGTCATGATGCGCATGGCGGGCCCGGCCATGCAGGAGGATATGCGGCAGTACCAGAACGCCCTGGAACGCATGAGCAACGAGGCCGTGGAGTATGTGCGCGGCGTGCCCGTGGTCAAGACCTTCGGGCAGACCGTCTTCTCCTTCCACCGGTTCAAAGCGTCCATCGACGATTACTGCGAATTCTGCATGCACTACACCCGGATGATGCGCAAGTCGATGATCGGGTACACCGTGCTGATCAACAGCGC
>CACWWM010000229.1 GCA_902764565.1 uncultured Eubacteriales bacterium | reverse complement strand
CCTCTTCGCTTATCTGGAATCGGCTCATCTTTCATCACCCATTCCATTATATCACACTTTCTCTTCTTTGTATAGATTTTATATTGAGTTTAGTATTATTTTTCAAGTCAATCCGCATCCGCAATCGGCGGGGTTCGGGGAGGGACGCCATCCCCGATGGGGTTTGGGCAACGCCCTCAAGGTTCCTTTCCGCCTTACTCGGCTTCCGGTTCGCGGATCAGCACCACGTCCCCCAGGCGGCGGCCGTTTTTGTAGGGCGAAGAGTAAATGCCGTCCTTGAAATACATCAGGGAGGACTGGCCGCCGTCCAGGTTATAGGCGGAAGCGCAGCCCAGCGTTTCCATGTAGGCCGAAAGCTCGGCCAGGGTGAGCCCGGCGTTTTTCTTGCCTTTTTCCAGCTTGCTGGCGCTTTGGCGGCCGTCCACCTGCACGAAGCAATAGTGCCCCGGCTCGTAATACCCGATTACCGAACGGGGATTTTTGGGCTTCACGTCGCTGTTGAAGGTGGTTTTTGCCTTGCCGTCCGCCGTGAGCAGGCCGGGACCGAACAGGAAGGACTGCCAGATTTCGCCGGATTCTACCCCGGCGGCAATGTCCGCCGCCACGATGTCGCCCGGCTCCAGGATCACCATTTCGCCGCTGCTGTACAGCAGGCAAAGTTCACGCTTGCGGTTGCTGGTCTTGCGGCAGATTTTGCCGTTGGCGATCACCCATCCGACGCTCAAGTTCGCGCTGTTGTCGCCGGTCATGGCGATGATGCTTTCGTTGGCCTTGGCGATCTTATCGATGCGCTGGGTGGCTCCCTTCCATTTGCCGCTGGCCATGCCCCGCTGGAAGGAATTGATCGAACGCACATAAATGTCGGCCACGTAGATGTCGGTATTCAGGTAGCGTTCCGAGGTGATGGAAATACAAACGTTCTCGCTCTGGTAGCTGGAATCCGTCCATACGGGTTCGTCGCCCTCCGGCAGCAGCATGGTGGGATCGCACAGGCAATCCCCCAGGGCCGTGGGGATCAAAGCGAGCCAAAGCAGCAGGGAAATCAGCGTTTTTTTCATGTGCGGGTGATCCTTCCTGAAAAATGAAATGGCGGAGATACAGAAAGCGGGCTGTTCCGCTTGCCGGCGCAAACAGCCCGTTTTATGGGAAGAAGGGATTATTCCTCTTCCTCGTCCATCATCGCCACGAATTTGTCAAACACGGCCTGGGAAACGGCGTCGTCATCCACGGAAACGTAAATATCTTCGTCGGTTTCCGGGTCCTTTTCGATTTTCAGGATCAGCACTTCGCCGTCCTCGTCGTCGCTTTCTTCGTCTTCCAGCAGCATCAGCACCACGTACAGTTCGCCTTCGTGGTCAATGGTGGTCAGGTATTCAAACTGGGTGGTCACGCCGTCCTCGTCGGTCAGCTCAATGATGCCTTCGGGCAGTTCTTCTTCGGGGATGTTGTTGTTGATATCGTCTGCCATGAAAATATCCTCCAATTTATTCGTTCATGCCGTTTCCGGCAGGAGCTTCCTTGCCCTGCCCGTCCAGATAGGACTGCAGGATCACGGCGGCGGCCACCTTATCCACGGTGCCTTTGCGGCCGTCCCGCCGCATGCCGCCTTCGATCAGGGCCTGGTGGGCAGAAACGGTGGAAAGCCGCTCGTCCTGAAACACGACGGGCAGCCCTGCCTTGCGCAGCTGCTCCGCAAAGCCCATCACCTTTTCGGCCTGAAAGCCTACGGAGCCGTCCATGTTTCGGGGCAGGCCGCACACGATGAGCGTGGCTTTTGTTTCCGCGTACAGGCGCTGGATGTGCTTGGTGTCAGGCCCCCAGCCCACCCGGGTGTATACGCTGTGGGGCGTGGCAATCAGGCGCGTTTCATCGCTCACGGCGATGCCGATGCGCACGTCGCCTACGTCCAGCCCAAGAATCCGTCCGCTCATTTGTCCAGCTTGTTCTCCACATAGAAGCGCACCAGCTCTTCCAGGATCTCGTCCCGTTCCAAACGGCAGATCAGGCTTCTGGCGCCCTGGAAGCTGGTGATGTAAGTAGGATCGCCCGTGAGTACAAAGCCCACCAGCTGGGTGATGGGATCGTAACCTTTGCCCTGCAGCGCGCGATAAACATGCGCAAGAATGTCGGAAGCGGTTTCGTTTCCCTCTGGCAGCGGGCGCATTTTCATTGTTTCAAATCGTTCGGACACTGCGCTCCCTCCTTCCGTTTCATTATACACGATTTATTGTGATCCCGCAAGGCAAAAAAGCCCGCAATCCCGGCATTTTTTTGTCATAAAGCCAAATCTATATATAAATGGAAGGAATTTGATGGCGCATCGGTGGGGCAGACTGAAAAAGCCTACGTTTCCTCGCCGCCGTTTTTCCACAGCACCCGCAGCGCGCCGCGCAGGCACACATAGGCCGGAACGGCCCCTACCATGCCCGGCAGGCCGAACAGCAGCCCGCCCGCGGAAAGCAGCAGCAGCACCGAAACGGGATGCAGCCCGGTGGCTTCTCCCATCAGGCGGGGCGAAAGAAAATATCCTTCGATCTGCTGCACCAGCACCGTCACCCCCAGCCCCCACAGCAGGGCGTGAAAGCCCATGGGCAGGGAAAACAGGACGATGGGCACGCCGCCGATCAGGGGCCCGATATAGGGGATGAATTCGCACGCGCCCATGAGCAGGCCCAGCACCAGCCAGGCGGGAATGCCCACGATCAGCAGGCCCAAGGCCGTCAGCAGGCCCACCGCCAGGGCCACCAGCAGCTGACCCCGGATGTAGCCGCCCGCTTCCCGCCGCATTTCCTGCAGGGCGTGCAGCATGCGCCTGCGGTGCTTCAGCGGGATGCACAGGGACAGGCGATAGCCGAACAGCTCCCGATCCCGCAGAAAATAAAAGGAAAGCGCCGGGGCGAGAAACGCCCGGCTCAGGGCGTCGATGCCGCTGCCGATGCCCGCGATCAGCGCGGGCAGGTTTTCCCGCAGCCATGCCGTCAGCCTTTCGATCCACTGCCCCGGCGCTTCCCGGCTCAGGCCCAGCAAGCGCGCCCATTCATGGCGCACGATCCCGTCCCAGATCTCCTGCACGGCGGAGAGCAGGCGGGGCGCTTCCGCGATAATCAGGGAGATTTGGGAAATCACCATGGGCGCGGCCAGGCCGATCGCCCCCAGCAGCGAAAGCGTCAGCACCGCAACGGAGCATCCGGCGGCCCAGGGGCGGGAAAGCCGCAGCTCCATCCGCCTGCAAAGGGGCAGCGCCGCCGCGAACAAAAGCAGGGCCAGCAGCATCTGCTCCGCCAGCTTGATCAGCGCGCCGCCTGCCAGCGCCCCGAGAATGCCCGCGGTGATGCCTGCGGCCCATCGGGCCCGGCGGGAGAATCCCCGGGACGCCGGCAAAGAACTCATACCAGCCGCTTCCTTTCTCAGAAAACGTTCATGATGCGCCGAACGTGCTTTTTCATCCGGGCCCAGCACAGTTCCCTGGAAAGCGTTCTGTGCTTCATGCCCAGCAGATAGCCCGCCATCCCGGCGATCAGCAGCCTGCTCATTCTTCCCTCACCTCCTCCCGCCCGTGGGGTACGGTCACGTGGCCCCAGCCGTTCCGGGGCTGCACGTGATAGGCGGTGGCATACCAGCGCCCGTCGACCAGGTCGTCCATTGGGCCGCAGGAGATTTCCAGCGCCGCCACCCGCAGGGTTTCTTCGTTCAGCAGGGCATCGGTCACGACGCCCAGGCGCATGCCGTCTCCATCCGATACCCGGAACAGCCGGTAGTCCGCGTCCCGGGGCACCCGGCCCGCTTTGCCGCTGGCGATCACCGATATTTTGCCCACCAGGGCGATCTGCTCCCGGGGCAGCCATCGCGCGCCCCGCAGGCCGCCCCGTACCACGATGCCCCGCAGCGTGCGCCCGTCCTCCGTCAGTACGCCCCGCATCACGCTGCCGATGGATTTCCCGTTCAGCACCACCGGCAGCCCCGTCATTTTCTTCAGCCCTGTCATTCTGATCACCCGGGGTTATTTTGCCTGAGGCTGAAAAAAGCATGCTGGAAAAAGAAAGAACAGGAACATCTGTTCTTTTGAAACCCGAACGTTCAAAAGGATATATCACGCGAAAATGCGGGATTTTAAGAACGACGGAACGGGCGACAGAAGGGAACGTTCGTGAAAATAAAAAAGATAAAAAATAGTGAAAAAAATCTCAAAAAACGTGTTGACATGGAGGGCGGTCCGTGGTATTATATTCAAGCGCTCGCGGAAAGGGGCTTCGAGAGAAGGGCCAAGCGGGGGCGCGGGAATCTTGAAAACGATACAGAGAAGAGAGAGAAACGACAGTTAATTCTGAAATGAGTTTTGCTTGAGACTGTGGGGTTTGG
>CACWWM010000228.1 GCA_902764565.1 uncultured Eubacteriales bacterium | reverse complement strand
CACGTTCCCCTACATCATGCCGTCGTGGACGCTGGCGCTGTTCTGGGAAGCCTTCTTTAAGAACGTGAACATCGGCCTCAAGACCTCCAACGGCATCATGGCCGCCGTGTTCGGCGTATTCGTGCCGGAATGGTTCGTATACGGAGCCTTCCCCATCGCCCTGGTGCTGGGCCTTCACTACGCGCCGTTTGCCTATATCCTTATCGGCGTCGTCCTGAGGAACATGGACGCCAATTTGGAGGAAGCGGCCACCATCCTGCGCACCAGCCGCCCCCGCATCATCTGGCATATCACCCTGCCCATTGTGAAGCCCGCCATGCTGAGCACCTTCCTGCTGGTGTTTGCAAGCTCCATGAGCGCGTATTCCGTGCCCGTGTTCCTGGGATCGCCCGTGCGCTACTATGTGCTGAGCACCAAGATGAAGTCCCTGATGGACAGCTATCCCGGCCAGGCGTACATCATCGTGGCGGTAATGATCCTGTTCGGCGTAGCCATTCTGCTTTTGAATCAAAAAGTAACCAACAGCCGCAAGCAGTTCACCACCGTAACCGGCAAGTCCGGCCAGATCAGCAAGATCAATTTGGGCAAGGCCAACCTGCCCGTTGCCATCCTTCTGGTCGTTATTCTTGTGCTGGTGGCCGTGGTGCCGCTGATCACCTTCGCCATGGAGTCCATCATCGTCAAGGCCGGGGATTACAGCCTGAGCAATATGACCCTGGACTTCTGGATCGGCACGAATGCTTCCAAATTGCTGGATCAGGGCGATTCCACAGGCATCCTGCTGAACCCCAAGGTGTGGAACGCTCTGGGCTACAGCTTAGGGCTGGCCGTCACCTGCGCGCTGGTCGCGGGCACCTGCGGCATCCTGGTAGGCTACGGCGTGGCGAAACGGCGGGGCAGCCGGCTGTCCTCCTGGGTCAGCTCCCTGTCCTTCTTCCCGTATCTGATGCCTTCCCTGGCTTTCGGCGCCATATACCTGGCCATGAGCAGCAAAATACCGTGGCTGCGGGGCTTCCTGCTGCTTGGCCTGGTGGGCTCGGTGAAATACCTGCCCTTCGCGTCCCGTTCCGGCGTGAACGCCATGCTGCAATTATCCGGCGAAATCGAGGAATCCGCCTTGATTACCGGCGTGCCCTGGTGGAAACGGATGTCGCGGATCATCGTCCCCATTCAAAAGACCAGCTTCCTCAGCGGCTATCTGCTGCCCATGGTATCCTGCATGCGAGAATTAAGCCTGTTCGTGCTGCTGGTGCCTACCAGCAATACCATCCTCACCACCATGCTGATGCAATATTCCGAAAAGGGCTGGGCTCAGTTCGGCAATGCCATCAACCTGCTGATCATCATCGTGGTGCTGCTGGTGAACTTCATCGTCAATAAGCTGACCGGCGCGTCCATCGACAAAGGCGTGGGTGGCTGAGCGTATGCGCGTTTGGAGGAATTGCCGTTATTTCCGACGGCAATTCCTTTTTTCTGTGAGAATTGACAAAAGCGCACATACGTTCTATAATGGCAGGGTATAGGAAAGGGGTGCTTTATGCGCATTTTGGGGATCGATCCCGGCCTTGCCACCATGGGCTGGGGCGTGGTGGATACGGAGGGCAGCAAAAACCAGCTGGTCAAGTGCGGCGCGGTGATCACCCCGCCGGATATGCCCATCCAGCGCCGCCTGCACCATATTTTTGTGGGCGTCAAGGAATTGATCGCCGTGTATCAGCCCCAGGAAATCGTGTTTGAGGAACTGTTCTTTGCCAAGAACATCACCACCGCCATGAACGTATCCGCCGCCCGGGGCGTGGCCCTGTGCGCCTGCGCCGACAGCGGGCTGCCCATGTACGAATACACGCCCATGCAGATCAAGCAGGCGGTGACGGGGTACGGCAGCGCCGATAAAAGACAGGTGCAGCAGATGGTGAAAATGCTTTTGAACCTGCCCGCCATCATCCGCCCGGACGACGCGGCGGACGCCGTGGCCGCGGCGCTCACCCACGCGGCTTCGGGCCGGATGAAGGAACAGTTTTTGATGAAATAAACGAGGAAAAACGAGGAAAAGCCATGTATGCGTATCTGAACGGCAAAGTGGCCGAGAAGGGACAAAACACCCTGGTGATCGACGTAAACGGCGTGGGGTATCTGCTGAACGTGAGCATGAACACCCTGCAGGAAACGCCGCCCGTGGGCGAAAGCATGAAGGCGTACACCGTGCTGTCCGTCAAGGAGGACGCCATGGAGCTTTTCGGCTTCGCCACCCAGGAGGAAAAACGCATGTTCAACCGGCTGCTGACCATCAGCGGCATCGGGCCCAAGGTGGCGCTGAGCATTTTGGGCTCCATGCCCCTGCGTGATCTGACGCTGGCCATCGTGACCGGGGACATTACCGCCCTTTCCCGCGCCCCCGGCGTGGGCAAAAAAACGGCCCAGCGTATCGCCTTGGAGCTGAAAGAAAAGGTGGACGAAAGCGATTTCGGCAGCGTTCCCGCGTCCGTTAGCAGCTTCACCCCCGTGCAGGAGGACGCCGTGCAGGAGGCCCTGGCCGCCCTGCAGGCCCTGGGATATACCGCCGCCGAAGCGGCCAAAGCCATCTCCCAGGTGCGCGGGCAAAGCGATTCCGCAAATGAGCTGGTGCGGCTTGCGCTGCGGAATATGGCGGGTTTTTAACGTACGCGGGGACACAAGCAGCATTGATGAACGTTGCATGATCCCGAATTGGTTTTCGGAAGAAGTGCGGAGAAACCGCTTTTGACACAAAAGCGGTGTCTCCGCCGTTTCTAAGGAGGTAGCCGTGTCCAACGACGATCGTTTGGTGATGACCGGGCTGCGCAGGGAGGACGAAGAGCTGGATCAGTCCCTGCGGCCCCACAATCTGAGGGAATACATCGGCCAGGAAAAGGTAAAAAACAGCCTGCAAATCTATATCAGCGCGGCGTTAAAGCGTCATGACGCTCTGGATCATATGCTGCTGTACGGCCCGCCGGGCTTGGGCAAAACCACCCTGGCGTGCATCGTAGCCGCCGAAATGGGCCAGAACATCCGGGTCACCTCCGGCCCGGCCATCGAACGGCCCGGCGATCTGGCAAGCATCCTCACCAACCTCAATCAGGGGGACGTGCTGTTCATCGACGAAATCCATCGCCTGTCCCGGGCGGTGGAGGAAGTGCTGTACCCCGCTATGGAGGATTACGCCCTGGATATTATGATCGGCAAGGGCCCTACGGCGCGCAGCATGCGGCTGGATTTGCCCAAGTTCACCCTGGTGGGGGCTACCACCCGGGCGGGCCGCCTGTCCGCGCCCCTGCGGGACCGGTTCGGCATCGTGTTCCGGCTGGAAATCTACACGCCCCAGGAGCTGGCAAAAATCGTGGCCCGGAGCGCTTCCATCCTCGGCATGCCCTATGACGAAGGCGGCATCATGGAAATCGCCCGCCGCAGCCGGGGCACGCCCCGCATCGCCAACCGGCTTTTGAAGCGCGTCCGGGATTTTGCCCAGGTGCGGGCCGACGGCCACATCACCGCCGAAGTAGCCCGGGACAGCCTGAACATGCAGGACGTGGACGCTTTGGGCCTGGACCGCGTGGACCGGGCTGTGCTTTCCGCCATGGTGGATAAATTCGGCGGCGGTCCCGTGGGGCTGGATACCTTAGCCGCCGTGACGGGCGAGGACGCCGTGACCATCGAGGACGTATACGAGCCGTACCTCATGCAATTGGGCTTCATCATGCGCACGCCCCGGGGCCGTGTCTGCACGCCCCTGGCCTACGAGCATCTGGGCAAAACTCCCCCTTCCAATTTCAGCGAAAAAGTTCAGGACGCGGAGCAGACCAGCCTGCTGGATTAACGGGAGAAAAATATGATTCGTTTAGCGGAAACAAAGGATTTGGACGCGATTGCAAGGGTTTATGACGCCGCCCGCGCTTATATGGCCGCATCCGGCAATCCCCACCAATGGGGCGATTCCGGTTATCCCCACCGGGAACTGCTGGAAGAAGATATTGAAAAGCGTCGTTTGTATGTGATCGAAGAAAACGGCGCGGTACACGCGGTATTTGCATTTATGCTTGGGGACGACCCCACCTACAGCTATATTGAAGACGGCCAATGGCCCAATCAAAAGCCTTACGGCACCATTCACCGCATCGCCAGCGACGGACAAATCAAGGGAATGTTCACGAAAGCCTTCAACTTCTGCCGTTCCCAAAGCGACGAAATCCGCATCGACACCCATCACGACAACAAAACCATGCAGCATGTGGTGACGAAGCACGGCTTCAAGCGCTGCGGCATCATCTATCTGGAAAACGGCGATCCCCGCATTGCCTATCAATACTCAAAGGAAGCATAACCGACCATGAAAACTTCGGATTTTTACTATG
>CACWWM010000227.1 GCA_902764565.1 uncultured Eubacteriales bacterium | reverse complement strand
TTTCCACGAGCGCTGCAAGTACTGTCAGGAAAAATGCAAGCAGGAAGTGCCCGAACTGCGCGAGGTGGACGGCCGCATGGTGGCCTGCCATTTCGCCGATGAATTGCAGCTGCGGGGCTTTGATTACGAGGAAAAGTAAAACAAGGCAGGGGGCTTCTTCAGCCCCCTGTCCCCTGAACCATGGGCCTTCGGCCCCTGGACCCCATTAAAAAACAGGACATTCCGAACCGCAAAGACAGGCAGGGAATGTCCTGTTTTTCTTGACAAAAGTAATACTTGGAGTTATACTTCTTTTGTGAAAAGAATCATTGGAGGTCATCCCGTAGAATGGGATGACAGGAAAAATGAAATCAACATCCAAAAGCACGGGATCAGTTTTGCCACCGCGGCATTGGTATTTTCCGATGAGGAGCGGATCGAATACCTGGACAGGCTGCATAGCACAGAGGAAGATCGGTACATCGTATTGGGAAAGGTGCATAAAGTACTCTTTGTTGTGTATACTGAACGAGAAGATGCGTCGAGGCTGATTTCTGCGAGACTGGCAACGCCAAGGGAGAGGAGGATATACGATGGCGATGACGAGAATGATTGTATATGAGGGCCAGCAGCCCACGAAGGCACAGACTGCCGAAATTGAAGCGGCAAGCAGACGGGAAATCGTTTTTGACGAGGAAGCGCCCGAATTGACCCCTGAGCAGTACGCGGAAATGGCGCAAATTGCCAGGGCGCGGCGGGAAGAACAGAAAAAGCCGGTGGTCGCTATCCGCATTTCTCCCGAATCCCTGGCGAAAGCCAAGGCCACGGGAAAAGGATACACGGGTTTTCTGAGCCGGCTGATCGACAACGCCATCAACGACCCGGCGATGGTACGGAAAAGCTTATAATCATAAATATAAGAAAAACAGGGCGTCCCGAACCGCCGGAGGCGGAAACGGAATGCCCTGTATTCATTTGAAAGCGTGGGTCATTTCACGGGATCGGTCAGGATCACCGTGATCATTTCCCCCGCTTGCATGCCGCTTTGGGCATGCACGGGGCATAGGCCCAGTACCGTGGTGCCGGTGGGCAGCGTGGCGGTGCCGTCAACGTAGGTGTAGTGCCCGGCGCTGTTCATTCCCACCTGGGAAGCGGAGGCGACAAACAGCGGCACGTTATTGGCGTAGACCTGATAACCGGTCACCGCGTCCGCGCCGGACTCAGACCAGGCGGCGGGGCCGGTAACGATAACGGCGATTTCCGCCGTAACGCCGTTCCTCACAGTCACGGTGGCGCTGGCGGAATAGGTACTGTTCTTGAAAACCGCGTAGTCCTGCCAATAAGCGGGCGCTTTCCGGATGGCGCTGGCGGGCACGAAGCCCCGGATGGGCTTGCTCCCGCTGCCGGAAACTTCCACATAGACCCAGCTTCCCATGGTGCTGAGCCATTTTACACTTGCTTCGCTATACAGGGTGACGAGGCGGGTCTGGCTGTTCAGGGGGTCGTCGGTCAGGAAGGTGTTGGCGGTAATCTCCGCGTCCGTGTAATCGAAACGCAGGGGGCTCACGCTGGCGCTCCTGGGCAGGGCGCTTTGGTCGATGTAGCCGAAGCGCATCTGGCTGGCGGACAGGGCGTACTGAATAAGAATATAGCCGTTTTCACTGCCGAATACCTGAATCCAGTCGTTGGTGGAAACGGAGGCTTTGCCGTTTGCGGCCTGATCATATTCCGGGCCGGGGCCGGAGTACACCGGGAACTTTTGCCCGCCGGTGAACTTGATTTTCCGGGCGGAAAGCTCCCCGGCGGGGATGGCGGGGGCCTGGGTCAGCTTGTTCCGGGCTTCCTTAAGGGTCTTGGGGAAGGCAGCGTAGCTGAAATAACGCAGGTTGGTTTCCACGGTGCCGTAAGCCGTGCCCTCGTAAGTACCCTCAAAGGAATAGGCCAGGGAATCCGAAGTCACCAGCACTTCCTCCCAGCCGTAATCCACACACGCGACTTTCAAATGGAACTGGCCGTTTTGATTGACTGAAAAGTACAGCTCGTTGTCGTGCTGCTCCTCATTATCAGCACGGGTGAACATGATGCCGAAGCCCTCGCCGATGTTCTTTTTGGTTCCATCGAACAGATACAGTTCTCCGCTGTGGTAGCTCAACACAAAGAACCCTTCGCCTTGGGCAAGGGCATTATCCGTTTTCAGCCAGTAATCGAAGCGGCCGTTTTTCTGCTCAAAGCCGTACAGCACGTTATGGCCGCCCTTCTGGGCCACGGCGAAAAAGAAGGTGCCGCCCACGGTGTTTTCCACCAGAATGGAGGCGCGGTCCCCGATGGTCCAGCCGTCAAACGTGGAGGAAGAAAAGAATGCCGTCACTTCCGCGGGCATCCATTGGACTTTGATGTCCGCCCCTTCCGCCAAAGCGGGAACGCAGCGCAGCAGCAGGGGCAGGGCAATCAATGTGAGGCACAGCAGCAGTGATAAAAAGCGTTTCATGGGATTTGATCTCCTTTCGTGGTTCCGCCGCCAGGGTTTTCCCCGGTGTTCATTCATTATGACGCGGCGGCGGGGCGGATTGTTTCATTCTTCAAAAATTTTTTTCACGCTTTTTGCCATTTCCACCGCGTCCCCCGAAGCTGTGAACAGGCGCAGGCTGTGGCCGTCCTGCACCCAGATCAGGGTGACGCCCTCAGCTGTCTCCGCCCGAAGGGCCACCGTATCCGCCCATTGGACGTAGGAGATTTCGGCGTCCTCGGGCACGTCCAGCACCCGGTCGTCCGCGTATTCGGTAAATTCCCAGCCGTCCCAGGCCGCCCGCTGCCAATCCTCGCCCTGGGTTACGTTGGGCGCTCCAGTTTTATCCAGCAGACCCATGGGGAAGTGAGCCTCCGTCCAGTCTTTCGGCAGGGAAGGCCCGGCGGCATCCGGTTCAGGCGTGGGCGCGGCGGTGGGAACAGGCGTCGGTTCCGAGGTAGGAACGGGCGTCGGTTCTACGGTAGAAACGGATGTAGGGTCAGCGGCAGGAACGGGTGTCGACTCCGTGGCGGGCGGTAAAGTGGGGGAGACTGCCGGTGCGTCCTCTGGAATGGGCAAAATAGTGGAAATATTCATCCAAATTTCAGAAGAATATGGCGTTGAAGTGGGAACAAATTCCCATTCCGCGGCATGGCTCGGTAATGAAGTGGGCACAGGGGAATAGTAAGGGGCGGCGGAGAGGTGGGTTTGCGGCACCGTATCCGGCGGCGGCTGACGCAGGGACAGGTACGCCGCCCCGGCCAATATCAGAAGTACGGCGGCGGCTCGCAGCACCATCCGGGCGGGAAACCACTTCCGCGTGTTCCGGCGGATCAGGGAAAGGGCCCTGCGCCGGTGGCGGCGGTACGCTTCCTCCGCCCGATTCAGTTCCGTGCGGGTGAGACCCTGTTCCCAATGTTCCGTTTCCTCCTGGGCTAATTGGGCGCAGGCTTCCCGAAGCATCTCTTCCTCGCGTTTCATAGGCGCTCCCCCCTTTCTTTCAGCAATTGGGCTAAATGCTTCCGGGCCCGGCTCAGGTGTACCCGCACCGATACGGGCTTTATGCCCATTTCGTCGGCCATCTCCTGCTCCGTCATTTCCCGGAAATACTTCATCAGCATCAGATCCTTTTCCCGGGACGGCAGGGCGCGGATGGCCTCCTTCACGCCCTCGATGCCCGCCTGGGACAGCAGCCGGTCGTCCACGTGTCCCGCGCCCGCGATTTCATCGAACGCCGCGTCCCCCGGCAATTGCTCCCGCTTTCCCCGGTTCAGGCGGGTGATGGCGGTGTGTCTAACCGTTATGACAACGTAGGAACGCAGTTTGTTGCAGTCAAAGGAGCGCAGCAGGGATATTTTTTTCGCAAGCGAAAGCAGACTGTCGCTCACCGCGTCCTCCGCCGCCTGGCTCTGCTTCAAAACTTGCAGGGCCTGGGCGTACATCAGCCGGTGATACTGTATATACACGTTTTCCAGAAACAGCCGGTCGTCCTCGTTTTCGATCAGCAGAAACAAAAGGGGTATCAACGCCATCCCACGCCTTCTTTGGTAATCGGGTCTTCTGCCTACAGTATATAAATGTAAAAAAAGAAAGTCAATGAACGGGCTGAAATTGTTACAATTGGAGAAGATACCGGGGCCTTTACGGCCGGGGGCTTCATCCCCCGGCGCGGAGGTTTGGCGGCGGTCCGGCTTGCGCGCGTTTGAAATCTATGGTAAAATAGCGGGGAAAACGGAAAACCGGGCGATCAGCTCGTCCGGTTTAAGGGAGAAGAACGAATGGAAGCTATCAACGCACCAAGCGTTGTATGTTTGGGTTTTTTTGACGGCGTACACAAGGGACATTTGTCGCTGCTGCGGGCGGCGAAGGACATTGCCAGAGATCAGG